>JAPPQA010000016.1 GCA_028817255.1 Gammaproteobacteria bacterium
AGCCGCCGGCACTACCCGCCCGCGACCACCCGGTGTCGCGGCCAGCGGCCGTCGCCCTCTGCGGCAACGACGACCGGCACCGGCGGCGTGCGGCAGCGCCGGGCGATGTCGGCCAGGGTGTCGCGGTCGGCGCCGATAACGCACACCGCCTCGCCGGCTTCCAGCGCGGCGGCGATGGCGCCGGCCTGCAACGCCGGTCCCCCGTCGGCCCTTGCCAGTCTCGCCACCAGCTTCGCCAGCAGCTTTTGCGCCGGCGCCGCCGCCGCGTCGGCGCCAAGGGCGATGCGTATTGGGCGCTCGCAGGCCCAGACGATCAGCAGCGCCGCCTTGGCGGGCGCGTCGGCCTTGCAGCTCAGCAATGCCGGGCCCCGTTTCGGGATCTGCTCGAAGCCGCAGCCCACGCCCCGATACGCCAGGCGGGCCGTCAGCCAGGCGACGCAGCGCAGGGCAAGCTCCGGCAGGCGGCGGCACAGGAAGATCAGCACCAGAGCGTTGAGCGCGGCGGTGGCGAGGAACAGGCCGGGGATGGAAATGCCGGCTCGCAGCAGGACGATGGCGAACAGCGCCGCGCCCACCATGAACAGGGCGTTCATGACATTGTTGCCGGCGATCGCCCTGGAACGGTGGCTGTCCGTACAGCGGGCCTGCACCATGGCGTAGAGCGGCACGATGTAAACGCCTCCGCAAAGGGCGATCAGCGCCATGTCGGCCAGCGCCCGCCAGTTGCCGGGGTCGAGGAGGAAGGCCGCGGCGCCCACCAGCTCCGTTGCCGGTACCGCGGGTGCGGGGCGGACCAGGGCCAGGTCCGCGGCGAACACGGTAAGGCCCAGGGCGCCCAGAGGCACGACGCCCGGCTCGATCCGGCGCGCGCAGAGTTTTTCGCACAAAAAGGAGCCCACGCCGATGCCCAGGGAGAAGGCGGTGAGCAACACGGTGGCGACGGTGCTGTCGCCGCCCAGCACGGTACGGGTGTAGTTGGGCAATTGGGTGAGGAACAGGGCGCCGTAGAACCAGAACCACGAGATGCCGACGATGGGAAAGAACAAGGTGCGCCGCGCCGCGACGTAGGCGATGATGTTGCGGGTCTCGGAGGCCAGGTTCCAGTTCACCACGAGTTCCGGGGCCGACACCGGCGCGCGCGGGATGCCGCGGCTGGCGAGCCACCCCAGCATTGCCACCATCACGACGACCGGAGCCACCCGGGCGGCGGCGCCTGCCCCGTCCGCCCCGTCCGCGGCGACTAGAATGCCGCCGGCCAGGGTGCCCAGCAGGATGGCGAGAAAGGTCCCTGCCTCCACCAGGGCGTTGCCGCCGATCAGTTCGCCGGTGGCGAGGTGCTGCGGCAGGATGCTGTACTTGGCCGGGCCGAACAGCGCGGACTGGGTGCCCATCAGGAACAGCGCCAGCAGCAGCACCGGCACGCTGGCCAGCAGGAAGCCCGCCGCGCCGATCAGCATGATGCCGATTTCCAGCAGCTTGATGCGCCGCATGTAATCCGCTTTCTCGCTGCGTTCCGCCAGCTGCCCGGCCACCGCCGAAAACAGAAAGAACGGCAGGATGAACAGCGCGGCACTGAGATTGATCAAGGTGTCGGTGTCGGCGTCGGCGCTCAGGTGGAAGGCGATCAAGAGCAGCATCGCGTTCTTGAACAGGTTGTCGTTGAACGCGCCCAGAAACTGGGTAATGAAGAACGGCAGGAAGCGGCGCTGGCGCAGCAGCGCCATGGAACTGCCGCGCCCCGCGGCGCCGGCGGCCCCGTTGCCTGCCTGGTCGCCGCTCACTGCCCGTCCCGCCCCGTCTTCCAGGACAGGCACAGCCGGTATAGCGGGTTCCGCCCCCAGCCGGTGAGCGCCGCCGCCAGCGACACGGCCTCGCGCCGGGGCAGCCGCTCGAGCAGCAGGCGCAACACCCGTTCCGCCTCGTCGCGCCCGGGCGGGGAAGGCGCCGTCTCGCCGGCCACCACCACCACGAACTCTCCCTTGACGCGCCGGCCCTGTGTCTCCTCCGCGGCCTGCGTTTCGTCGCGCAGTTTCCCCAGGGGCGCCAGCCGCGCCCGCTCGTGCAGTTTGCTGATCTCCTTGACCGCCGCCGCCGGCCGCTGTTCCCCGAAGCACGAGGCGGCGTCTTGCAGGAACCCGCGCAGCCGATGCGGCGCCTCGAAGAACACCATCGTCCGGGGCTCCCGGCGCAGCGCCTGCATGCGCGCCAGCCGGGCCGCGCGCCGGGGCGGCAGGAAGCCCTCGAAGCAGAAGCGGTGCGCGGCCAGGCCGGCGACGGAAAGGGCGGCGCTGACCGCGCAGGGCCCGGGGACGGCGGCTACCGGGACCCCGGCCTCTTGTGCCGCCCGCACCAGGATGTCGCCGGGGTCGCTGATCAGCGGCGTGCCGGCGTCGGCGACCAGAGCGGCCGAGTCCCCGCCTTGCAGCCGCCGCACCACCCCGCCCGCCGCCCGCCGCTCATTGTGCTCGTGCAGGGCGCGCAACGGCCGGCGGATGCCGTACCGGTTCAGCAACCGGAGGCTGTGCCGGGTGTCCTCCGCCAGGATGAAATCCACACCGGCGAGCACTTGTTGCGCCCGCGCGCCCAGATCGTCTAAATTGCCGATCGGTGTTGCCACTACGTACAGGGTACCCGGATGGACCGCCTGTAGTTCTGTCATTGAACGATTTCCTGCCATCTCTGCGCCTGCCGCAATACTTGGCCTTGGCCGCCGGGCTTTCGCTGCTGTGCTCCTGCGCGCCTGCGCCCCGGCTGCCGTCTCCCGAGGAATTGGCCGGCGCCGGCGCCTGGCGGGAGGCTGCCGCGCTGTACCTGGAACGGGCGGCTGCCGAAGAAGACCCCGGTCGGCGGATAGTTTACCAATTGCAGGCCGCCGAACTGCTGGTCCGGGCAAAGGAGTGGCAGTCCGCGGAACGAACGCTGGCGGAGTTGGAGCCCCCGGGCGCGCCGCAGCGGCTGTCCCGCGATCTGCTGCGGGCCCGCATCGCCCTCGCCCGGGGGCGGCCGCAAAGGGTGCTGGAGCTGCTGCCTGCCGCGCCCGCCGCGCAGCTCCCTGCCGGGTTGCTGGCCGAGCGGCACGACCTGCGGGCCCGGGCCTACGAGGCCGCCGGGCTGTGGCTCGAAGCCGCCCGCGAAGTGGCGGCACTGCAACCGTCCGACCACCAGAGGTTGTGGATGCTGCTGCGCAGCGCCCCGCTGGAGACCCTGCGGGAAGTGCGGACGCAACCGCAGGAATCCTTTTCCGGCTGGGTCGAACTGGCGGTGATAGACAAAAGCCCTTGGCCGCGGCCGGAGTCCTGGGACACCGCGATCATCTACTGGGAGCGGCAGTATCCCGGGCATCCCTCGCGGGACAGCGTACTGCCGCAATTGCGGCGCCTCTACCGGCAGTCTGTGCTGCGCCCCGCGCGCCTGGCCGTGCTGCTCCCTGCCTCGGGGCCCTTCGCCGACGGGGCTCGCGCCGTCCGGGAGGGCATCATGGCGGCCCGCTACCGGGAATCCGGCACCTTCACCACCATCCGGGTGTACGACACCCAGGGCCAGGACATCCCCGCCCTGATCGAGCGGGCGGCGGCCGACGAGGCCGATCTGATCATCGGCCCCCTGACCAAAGAGGCCGTGGCCGCGCTGCCGCTTTCCCCGTCCGTGCCTGTCCTTGCCCTGAACCGCCTGCCTCCCCCCGACGCGGAGGCCGCCGCGCCGGCCGCCTCCCTGGCGCCGCCCCGGGCGCCGCCGCCTGTCGTCGAGTTCAGCCTGGCGCCCGAGGACGAGGCCGTGCAGGTGGCCGAGCGGGCCCGTTTCGACGGCCACGTGACGGCGCTGGTCTTTGCCCCGCGTGGAGAGTGGGGAGACCGCGTTTTTCAGGCCTTCCGGGATGCCTGGCAGAACCTGGGCGGCATCGTGCTCGAGCGCCTTGCCTACGACCCGCAGGGCGGCAGCGAAGACTACCGGTTCTGGACCCGGGAGCTGCTGAACGTCGGCGCCAGCGAGTTGCGGATCGCCCGTCTGCAGCAGACCCTGGGGCGGAAATTCGAGTCGTGGACGCGCATCCGGCGCGATGCCGATTTCCTGTTCCTGGTTGCCGGCCCTCCCGTTGCCCGGCAACTGATGCCGCAGTTGCGCTACTTCGAGGCGGAGGCCATGCCTGTCTATGCCACCTCGCAGGTTTATGCCGGGACATTCGACCTCCTCGTTGACCGCGATCTGGACAATATTCAATTCGTCGCCATGCCCTGGCTGTTGGACCCGGACCCGGTAGGCGTGGAGGATCTGGGAGAGCTGGAACGGCACTGGGGCAAGCCGCGCCTCGACGCCTACGCCCAACTCTTTGTCTTCGGGATGGATGCCTACGCGCTGGGGCGCCGGCTGCGGGAGCTCTACGCCGGCGACCTCTCTTTCCACCAGGGCCTCAGCGGGCGCCTGCATCCGCAGGCAGACGGCAAGGTTCGCCGCCGTCTGCAATGGTACCGGTTCAGCGGCGGCCGCCCCGTATGGCTGGGCCAGTAAGCGGCGGCCCCAAATCGCCGGATGTATCGCCGGATGCGCCGCCGGAAGCGGCATACGGCCCGCGGCAACGGGGCGCATGGGCCGAACGGCTGGCCTGCGGCTACCTGCGGCAACGGGGGCTGACTCTGCTGACCCGCAACTTCCGCGCCCGCGGCGGAGAGTTGGACCTGGTCATGCGGGAAGGCGACACCCTCGTGTTCGTAGAGGTCCGCTACCGCAGGGGCGGCGCCGGGCCGGATGCCGCGGAGTCCATAGACCGCCGCAAGCGGCAGCGGCTCCTGCACGCCGGCGCGCGCTACCTGCAGCAACACGCGCCGCGGGATGCGCCGCCGCCCTGCCGCTTCGATGTCGTTGCCGTGAGCGGCGGCCGCGAATGTCCGGCCATCCGCTGGCTCCAGGGCGCGTTCGAGGCGTAGGCGAGGGGCCGCCGCCGGCCTGCTTCCCCCGTGCTCCAGGGAGAGCCGCCTGTGCCGGCGCCTCATTCTTCCCATCGCTCCCTCCTTGAGCCGGCTGCCGCCCCACTCTCCCCATCGCTCCCCCTTGGAGCCGGCTGCCGCCCACCATCCCTATCACTCCCCCCTTGAGGGGGAGTCGCAGCAGCCAAGCCGTCAGGCTTGGCTGCTGCGGTGGGGGGAAGGCGGCCCTTGCGGTTCTCCTGGGCGGTGGGGCGCAGGAGGCGCTTTAGCTGCTCCCCCCACCGGCGCGACATCGGGCTTGCGCCCTCGTCTTGCCGACTCCCCCTCAAGGGGGGAGTGGTGCGTAAGAACCGCTTTTCTTCCCTTCGATTGCGTAACGGCTTGCCTGAGTCGCCTACGGCGAAGAACCAGAAATACCGCATCGTCGCCGGCCGGCGGGGAAAATGAGAGGCGGGGGAAACGTTGTCCATTCCCGGGTCGTCCATTCCCGGGCCGTCCATTCCCGGGGGTTGCCGTTTCCTCCGGCGGGAGTTACAACTAAGCCCTGGTGAAGCTGTGTTGCGGCAATGCCAACACCCCGACCCCGCCGGAGCCCCAGTACGCCGGCGCGCCGGCAAGATAGGGAAATCAAGGAGGCGCCAGTCATGATATTGAGCGACAAAGGCATCAGGAACGCCCAAACCGAGGGCAGTATCGCAATAGCCCCCTTTCTGGAGAAGCAGGTACAGCCGGCCTCTTACGACCTGCGGGTAGGGAAGCAGGGGGCAACCATCAGGGACAAGGAGATTGTGGACATCTCCAGCAAGGGATTCCTGGTCCTGGATGCCGGGGATGCCGGATTGCTCACTACGGAGGAGATTATCTCGCTCGACGCGGCTCATGCGGCCCGCTTTGGCCTGAGCTCGAAATACGCCAGAAAAGGCGTGTACGCCACCACGGGCACGCAGATCGATCCGGGGTTCCGGGGCAGATTATTCGTCGGCGTGACCAACTTGTCCCCCAAGCCTCTGACCTTTGCCTATAAAGAAGACTTCCTGACGCTGGAACTGCACCAGCTCGTAGAACCCTGCGAAAAGCCCTACAACGGTCGCTACCAGGACAAGACCGAATTCGGGGCCGAAGACGTGGAATACCTGTTCTCGTCCGAGGGCTTTGCGTTCTCCGATGTCATCAAGTCGCTGCAAACCCTGAGCGCCCACGTGGCAAGCCTCTCCACGCAAATGGAACTCACGTCCAAACAAATGGAACTCGTGTCCAGGCAGATAAAGTTTATTATGTGGGCCATCGGGGTAGGGATCGCGGTAATTGCCATCATGGTGAATCTCTGAAATGCCCCCCTGCAATGGCCCGCTGAAATTCCCCTCTACCCACGGGCGGCGGCCCAAAGGCGACGGCAATTTATCCGCCATTGGCTCCGCTGAAACGGAACGCATGGTTCCGCAATGATTGCGCCCCGCCCCCGCCTGCTCTGGCCAGCGCCATGATCGAGATCGTGGTTGCCGACATCGCTACCCTTAAGGTGGACGCGATTGTCAATGCCGCCAACAGGACGCTGCTGGGCGGCGGCGGCGTGGACGGCGCCATCCACCGCGCCGCCGGGCCGCGCTTGCTGGCGGCCTGTCGCGCCCTGGGCGGTTGCGAGACCGGCGACGCCAAATACACTCCCGGCTTCGACCTGCCGGCGCGCTGGGTGATCCACGCCGTCGGCCCGGTGTGGCGCGGCGGCGGCCACGGCGAGGCCGAGTTGCTCGCCGCCTGCTACCGCCGCGCCCTTGCCCTGGCCGGCGAGTGCGGTGCGCGCGCGATCGCCTTCCCCTCCATCTCTACCGGCGCATACGGCTATCCCCGGCGCGCCGCGGCACGGGTCGCGTTGACGGCCCTGGCCGGGGGCGAGGCCCTCCTGGATCGCATCGTATGCTGCTGTTTCAGCGAGGCCGACGCCGCGATCTATCGGGACTTGGCGCCGCCGGCGGCCTGAGCGGGCGCCGCCTCTCGCCGCTGTCCGTCTCGATGCGCCCCTGAAGATGCGCCCCTGAAAATATGCGCGATCCCGAGCCCCTCGTCCTGGTGGACGGTTCTTCGTATCTGTACCGGGCCTTTCATGCCATGCCCGGTCTCACCACCTCGGCGGGCGCGCCCACCGGCGCCGTGTACGGCATTATCCTCATGTTGCGGCGCCTGCTGGCCGAGCGTAAGCCGCGCCGCATGGCGGTAGTGTTCGACGCGCCGGGCGGCACCTTCCGCGACCGCTTGTACCCCGGCTACAAGGCCAACCGCCCGCCCATGCCGCCGCAGTTGCGTACCCAGCTGGAGGCGGTGTCCGAGGCAGTGACGGCCATGGGGCTGAAGCGGCTGTGCGTCCCCGGGGTCGAAGCGGACGACGTGATCGGCACCCTGGCGACAGCCGCCGCCGGGGCCGGGGACACGGTGCTGATCTCCAGCGGCGACAAAGATCTGGCGCAGCTGGTGGGCAGCCAAGTGCGGATGGTGGACGGTATGCGGCGGGCGGTGTACGACCGCGACGGGGTCATCGCCAAGTTCGGCGTCCCGCCGGAGCGGATCGTGGACTACCTGGCCCTGGTGGGCGACGCCAGCGACAACGTGCCCGGCGTCCCCGGGGTGGGCCCCAAAACCGCGGCGAAGTGGCTGGGCGAACATGGCTCGTTGGACGGGGTGATCGCTCACGCCGGCGACATCGCGGGCAAGGCGGGGCAGAGCCTGCGCGCCTGCCTGGAGTTCCTGCCTCTGGCGCGCCGGCTGCTCACCGTCAGGACCGATCTGGAGCTGGCCGAGGGGCCGGCGGACCTGGCCGTGGCCGCGCCGGACTCGGAGGCCCTGCGCGCCCTGTATGCCCGGCTCGAGTTCAAGACCTGGCTGGGAGAATTGGAGGCTGCGCCGCGCCGGGACGCCGCCGGGCGCCCCCCCGAGTACCGGGCCATCGGTACCGCGGAAGAATTGCAACGCTGGCTCGCGCGCTTGGCCGGGGCGCCGCTCGTCGCCCTGGACGTGCGCGCCGAGGCGCCGGACCCGCACCAGGCCGAATTGCGGGGCATCGCCTTCAGCGACCGGGAGGGCCGCGGCGCCTACCTGCCCCTGGACGGCGCCGCCCGGGGCGCGGCGCGCCCGCTGGCGCGCGCAGACGCGCTCGCCGCGCTCAGGCCATTGCTGGAAGACCCCGGCAAACCCAAGGTCGGGCACGACCTCAAGCGCGCCGTCCTGCTCCTGGCCCGCCACGGCATCGTTCTGGGCAACGCGCGCTTCGACGTGATGCTGGAGTCCTACGTGCTGGACAGCACCGGCTCGCGCCACGACCGCGATGGCCTGGCGCTGAAATACCTGGGACACAAGGCCGCCGCCGAAGACGCCGAAGCCGCGGCGGACGCCGGCGAGGAGCAGCTGTCGCTGCAGCGCCCGCCGCCGGAGCGCCCACTGGATCGCTTCGCGGCCTGCGCTGCCGAGCGCGCCGAGCTCGGCCTGCGCCTGCACGGGACGCTGTGGCCCAGGCTGCGCGCCGCCGGCGCCCGCCGGCGGGTATTCGAGGAGATCGAAATGCCGCTGGTGCCGGTGCTGGCGCGGATGGAGGCGAACGGCGTCGGCATAGCCCCGGACATGCTGCGCCGGCAGAGCGCCGACCTCGGCGCGCTGATCGCAAGGTTGGAAGGCGAGGCCCATGCCGCCGCCGGCGCGCCGTTCAACGTCTCCTCGCCGAAGCAGCTTCAGGAAGTGCTCTACGGCAAGTTGCAGTTGCCGGTGCTGCGCAAGACCCCCGGGGGGCAGCCCTCCACCGCCGAGGGCGTGCTGCGCGAACTGGCGGCAAGCGGCTACGAACTGCCGCGCCTGGTCCTGGAGCACCGCGAGTACAGCAAACTCAAGTCCACCTACACCGACAAGCTGCCGCAACTGGTCCATCCCGGCAGCGGGCGCATCCACACCACCTACCACCAGGCGGTGGCGGCGACCGGCCGCCTGTCCTCGTCCGACCCCAACCTGCAAAACATTCCGGTGCGCACCGCCGAAGGGCGCCGCATCCGCGCCGCTTTTGTCCCCCGGCCGGGCAACCTGCTGTTGTCGGCGGATTACTCGCAGATCGAATTGCGTATTGCGGCCCATCTTTCCGGCGACGCCGGGCTGCTGGCGGCATTCCGCCGCGGCGCGGACATTCACCGCGCCACCGCCGCCGAGGTGTTTGGCGTTCCCCCGGAGCGAGTCGCCGCCGACCAGCGCCGCCACGCCAAGGCCATCAACTTCGGCTTGATCTACGGCATGTCCGCCTTTGGCCTCGCCCGTCAGTTGGGCATAGAACAGGGCCTCGCCCGCCGCTACATGGAACTGTATTTCTCCCGCTATCCGGGGGTAAAGGCATTCATGGACGCCACCCGCGCCGCCGCCCGCGACCAAGGTTACGTGGAGACCGTTTTCGGGCGGCGGCTGCATCTGCCGGAGATCGGCGCCTCCAACCGCGCCCGCCGGCAATACGCCGAACGCACCGCGATCAACGCGCCCATGCAGGGCACCGCCGCCGACATTATCAAGAAGGCCATGCTGGCCGTGGCCGCATGGATTGACAAGGACGGCGCGCCGGTCTCCATGATCATGCAAGTGCATGACGAACTGGTGTTCGAGGTCGCCGAGGACGCCGCCGAAGACGCCGGCCGGATCGTCGCCGGCCTCATGAGCGGGGTGGCGGAACTGGCCGTGCCGCTGGAGGTGGAGATCGGCATGGGCGCCGACTGGGCCTCGTCTCACCCCTGAGCCCCCCTGAGCCCCCCCTGAGCCCCCTTGAGAACTCCCTGAGTTCCCCCTTGAGCCCCCCTGAGCCCCCGGGGCAAATCCGCATCACTCCCCCCTTGAGGGGGAGTCGGCAAGACGAGGGCGCAGCCCGAAGTCGCGCCGGTGGGGGGCATA
>JAPPQA010000017.1 GCA_028817255.1 Gammaproteobacteria bacterium
GCCGTCCGATTCCTGAGATTCCCGCTTGCGGAGCCCGCGGCCGATTTGCGAATTGGCCAGGGGAATTGCTCAGGGGCCAGGACCGGGATCAGGCGGTCTGGCAGGTGTAGCCGCGAAGTTTGGCGGCGAAGTCCGCCAGGGCCTGGATCCTGGTCTCCTCCGCCTGCCGGCACCAATCGCTCAACTGCCGCAGGCGCGCATGCCGTTCCTTGCGGGTCGCTGTCTTCTGTTGCCAGAGCGACTGTAGCCGCTGCTTGTACTGATACACCGTACTCACCGTTTTGTTGCTCCGCAACATCTCCTGCAGGCGTTCTTCGGCGGCCGGGCCCAGGAGCAATTTGTCGCGGACCAGCAACTTGCGATACCGCCGCAGGAACGAGCGAGTCGGCCGGTCGGCCTGCCGTCGGATCTCCTGACGACAAACCCGGGACACCACTTCCCGCAGATACGCCGCCATAACGTGGTGCCTGTTGCCCAGCACGGCCGCCAGCGTATCCAGGTCGGCGATCTTTTTGCTGTGATCGCGGACGGGCCGTTGCGGGAAGAGCTTGTTGACTCGGGCCAGCCCCAGCGCCTGCAAGACGCGGATATAGAGCCAGCCGATATCGAATTCCCATGGCTTGACGGAAAACTTGGCGGAACCGGTAAAGGCGTGATGGTTGTTGTGCATCTCCTCGCCGCCGATCAGCAGTCCCAGCGGCGTCAGGTTCGTGGAGCCGTCCGGGCACTCGAAGTTGCGGTAGCCCCACCAATGCGCCAGGCCGTTGATCACGCCCGCCGCAAAGAACGGGATCCAAATCATTTGCACGGCCCAGATCGGGACGCCCGCGGCCCCGAACAGGAGCAGATTGACGGTCAGCATGAGCAGGATGCCGAGGCAAGGATGGCGCGCATACAATTTGTTTTCCAGCCAGTCGTCGGGCGTGCCCTGGCCGTAATCGCGCAGGGTCTCCGGCTTGGCGGCCTCCGCGCGGTACAGCCAGGTCCCGCCCCAAAGCACTTTGTGGATGCCGTGGATGCGCGGGCTGTGCGGATCCGCCAGGCTTTCCACCTTGTCGTGGTGCTTGCGATGCACGGATACCCACTCCCGGGTCACCATGCCGGTGGTCAGCCAAAGCCAGCAACGGAAGAAGTGGCTCACGGCCGGGTGCAACTCCAGCGCCCGGTGGGCTTGGTGCCGATGCAGAAAGATGGTGACGGAGGCAATGGTGACATGCGTCAGGGCCAACGCGGCCAGCACATGGCCCCACCAAGGCAACAAGAAGTATCCGCTCATGGTTTCCCCTCTATCAGGCAAGAGGGGACAAGGCAGAAATATGAGGTAATCCGCACGCTTCCCCATCCCCTCGATAAGTGAGACCCTATTATACTGCAAGCCCGCACCTCGCCGCTATGCCCGTCAGCCCTGCCTGCGCCCCCCGCGGAGACGGGGGAGGCCGGACGGCGCGGCGGGCCGCGCTTGCGTATCCATACGGGAAGGAGACAATATGCGTCATGGAGGAAGGTTCCCTGGTCAATGTAGAACGGGTGTCCCGCTATTATGGGCCGCTGGCCGCCGTTCAGGGCGTGAGTTTCGACCTGCAACGGAGGCAGGTGCTGGGGTTGCTGGGGCCCAACGGCGCCGGCAAGACTTCCCTCATGAAAATGATTGCCGGCGTATTGGCCATGAACGAAGGCGCCATCCGCGTCGCCGGCCACGACCTGCTTGAAGAGCCCCTGCGGGCCCGCGGCAGCCTCGGCTTCCTGCCGGAGCAGCCGCCCCTCTACGAAGACCTGACCGTGGACGAATACCTCAGGTATTGGGCTCGTCTGCGCGGCTTGACCCGGCGGCAGGCGCGCGCCGCCGCGAAACGGGCCCGCTACGCCTGCGGTCTGGAAGACAACGGGCGACAGTTGCTCGGCAAGCTTTCCAGAGGATACCGGCAGCGAGTCGGGATCGCCCAGGCGATTGTGCACGAACCGCCGGTGGTTATCCTGGACGAACCTACATCCGGTCTGGATCCCCTGCAAATCAACGAGATCCGCCGCCTGATCCGCAACATCGCCGAGCGCTGCGGCGTTATCTTGTCCACGCATATCCTGGCGGAGGCGCAGGGCATCTGCGACCGGGTGCTGATCCTGAATCGCGGCCGGGTCGTTCTGGACCGGCAACTGTCCCAGCTCGCCCGGGACGCCGGGCAACGCGGCTTTCGCGTCGCCCTGCGACGGCCGCCGTCCCTGGAAACCCTGCGGGAAAAAGCGGACGAATTGCAGGAGGCGCGGGTGGAGATAGAGTCCATAGACGAACGGCGCTACCGCATCCGCCATGCCCCTGGGGAAGACATCCGCGAAGCCTTTGCCGGCATGGCGGCGACGCAGGGGTGGGGGCTGCTGGAACTGATCCCCGAGGAAGATCGCCTGGAGGAGACCTTCCTGCGGGTGACCCGGGATATCCCGGAGGCCCTGCCGGAGGCCGTCGAGGAAGTGCCGCCGCCGGCGGACGCCCCGGCAGCCGCCCCGGCGGATGCCCCGGCGGACGCCCCGGCGGAAGAGCGACAGGCTGCCCCGCCGCTGGACTCCCGGCCGGACGCCCCGTCCTCCTGATGCGCGCCGGCATTCTCTCTATTGCCGTCTGCGAACTGCGGCGCAGCCTCTTGTCGCCGCTGGCCTGGTGCCTGTTCGCCCTGTTCCAGTTCCTGCTGGCGCTGGTGTTCTTCAGCAATCTGCTGATCGCGCAAAGCTGGGGGGGCGGGCAGAGCCTGGCCGAAGGCGCCATTTACGTGCTGTTTTCTTCGGCGGGCACCTTGCTGCTGCTCACGGCGCCCATCTTCACCATGCATCTGTTCAGCGACGAACACCGTTCCGGCACCATGACCCTGTTCCTTTCCTCGCCGCTGTCCCTGCCCGATATCGTCCTGGGGAAATACCTGGGCATTCTGAGCCTGCTCGGCTGCCTGCTGCTCCTGATCCTGTGCATGCCGCTGTCGCTGTTGCCGGCAGTGCGCCTGCAATTCCAGCCGCTCTTGCTGCAGGCGCTGAGCTTTGGACTGCTGGCGATGCCCATGGCCGCCATCGGCATCTACGCCTCCAGCCTCACCGCCCGGCCCATGCTGGCTGCCCTCGGCGCCTTCTCGCTACTGTTTCTGTTATGGCTGATCGAGTTGCCGCGCCACCTGTGGACCGGAGAAATGGCCGAACTTTGCACCTACCTGTCCATATTCCGTCATTACTCCAGGCTTCTGCACGGGCAGATGGACACCGCCGACGTGTTTTACTTCTTTTTGCTGAGCGGCTTTTTCCTCGCCTTGACGGTGCGCCGCCTCCACAACCTGAGGGTGTTGCACTGAGGGTGTTGCACTAATGAAGGCCAGGTTCCTCAGCGGCCGACGGCTCTGGGAACACATGGGCAACGCCACTTTCCTGGTACTGCTGCTCGCGTTGACCGGTATCCTGGCCTGGCTGAGCGTCCGGTACTCCTGGCAGAGCGACTGGTCGGCGGATGGCCGGCACAGCCTGACGCAGGCGGACCGCGATCTGCTGGAGCGCATCGCGGGCGGGGAGATCCGGGTCACGGCCTTCGTGCACAGCGAGAGCGACAAGGAAGCCGTCCGCGACTTCGTCGCCCGCTACCAGGAAGTCCGTCCCTCCATTGCGTTGGACTTCATAGACCCCCTGGCCTCTCCGAACCTGGTGCGCGAATACGGCATCCAGGTGAACGGAGAGCTGCTCGTACAATACCGGCAGCGCCGCGAGAATCTCCAGCCGCGGCCCAGCCGCGAGGGCCTGGGAAAAAACTACGCCGGGGAAGATTTCCGCAACGTCCTGCGGCGGTTGTCCGCGGAAGGGAAGTGGCGGTTGCGCTTTCTCTCCGGCCACGGCGAGCGCCGCGCGCACGGCCAGGCCAACCATGACTTGCGGCAATGGACCGCGCAGCTCGAACGGCGCGGCTACGAGGTCAAGGACCTGCCGCTGGGTACCGTCGGGGGAATCCCCGCCGACACCGACGTGCTGGTCATCGCCGGCCCCCGAACCGAACTCCTGCAACCCGAGGCGGCGCTGTTGCGGCGCTACTGGAACGAGGGCGGCAATATCCTCTGGCTGTCCGACCCCGAGCCGGAAACGCAGCGCCAGGGCTGGCGGGAACTGGCCCGGACGCTGGGCGTGCGATTCCGTGACGGAGTCGTGCTGGACAATGTTCAGCGGCTGCAGGGGCTGGGCGACCCGTCCATTCTGCTGCTCGACGCCCAGAGCTATCCCACACACCCCGTGCTGGAAGGTTTCGACCTGTTGACCCTGTTCGCGGAAACCCGCAGCGTAGAGCGGCACGAGGCGGCGGGAGATGCCTGGCATTCGCAGCCCCTGCTGCTGAGCAGCGACCAGTCCTGGCTGGAGACTGGCGAGTTCAGCGGCCATGTGCAATACGATGCCGGGACGGACTTGCCCGGCCCCCTGACCCTTGCCCTGGCGCTGGAGCGCAGCCTGGGTTCCGGCGACAGCGGCGAACGGCAGCGGGCGATCTTCCTGGGCGACGGCGACTTTCTGTCCAATAATCTCCTCCAGAACGGCGGCAACGGCGAACTGGGCATACGCATGGTCAGCTGGCTGGCCGGCGCCGACTCCGCCCTCGGGCTGCCCCCCGAGCAGCCCGAGGACGCGCAGCTCGCCCTGTCCCAGCGCAGCCTTGTGTTGCGGGCCATGTCCTTCGTGTTGTTGCTGCCCGCGGCGCTGCTGGCCGCGGGCGCCGCCTTGCGCTGGCGCCGGCAGAAGCGATGAGCCGCGGCGGCCGCGTCAACCTGGCGCTGGGCCTTGTCACCGTGGCGCTGGCGGTGCTGGCGCTGGCCCTGTGGCGCCGCGAGGCGCTGGCGCCGCCGGGCCCCTTGCTGATGCCGGACCTCGAACCGGACACGGTGCGCGAGATTCGCATACAGGCCGGCGACAAGCCCGAAGTCCTGCTCGAGCGCCCGGCCGACCGTTGGCGCATGACCGCCCCCCGGGAGTTGCCCGCCGATTTGTCGCGCATAGAGCGCCTGCTGCAAGACCTGCGGGAGTTGCGGATCGTCGTCGTCGGCGAGGCGCCCCCGCTGGCCCTCGCGCCCTACCGCCTGGACCGGCCCGAGGCGCAGCTGCATGTCGCCGGGCGCAGGCTTGCGTTCGGCGCCGCCAATCCCCTGGACCTCCGCCGCTATCTGCACTACGACGGCCAGGTCCTGCTGGCGGAAGACTTGCTGTATCCCATGCTCTCCAGCCAGGCCCTGTTCTTCGCCGCCCAGGAATTGCTGCCCCCGGACTACTCCCCCGACGCCCTGTGCCACGCCGGCAGGCGCTTCGATTTGCATCGCAGCCCTGCGCCCGGTGCGGCCGCCGGCGGGCCGCCCGCAGACGCCGGCGGCGGCGAGGGCAGCGGGGCGGGCAAGGAGGCGCAAAGCGCCGGCGCTGGCGGCTTCTTCGACGGTCCGCGCATCGTCCGCGCCTGGCGGCGGGCGCGGGCGTTCCTGGTGGAGGCATACGCAGCGGAGGAGGCAACGGCGCCCGCGGAGGGGATGGCCGAACCGGGCAGCGCGGGCGGCGCGGCGGATGCGGGGGGCGCGGAGAATGGAGGCGCGGCGGGCGATGCGGGCGATGCGGCGGGCGATGGGACGGCGGCGACCGCGGCCGCGCCCGAGACGGTCCTGCTCGAATCCGAAGCGGGCGGCCCGCTGGAGTTTCGGATCGTAGCTCGCCGGCCCTTGATCCTGGCCCGGCCGGACCTGGGCATTCAGTACCGCTTCAGCGCCTCGCTGCTGCGCGAGTTGTTGCCGCCGGAGACGGCCCCGGCGCACGGGCCCTGCGGGCAGGGAACGAAGGCGAGCCGGTGAACCGTTCGCCGCAGCCGTCCGATCTATCTCGAATAATGACAGTCCTGCACGGGATGTCGAATGGCCGCGAGGGCGAATAATCTACTGATGCTTTTGCATCCAGCTTTGCGCCAGCTTTTGCGACTCTTCCAGCTGGCTCTGCGACACCTTGTCCCGCAAAAGAGCAAGCTTTTTAAACCCTTCGATGTTCCCCTGCGCCGCCGCAATGATGTACCACTTGCCCGCCTGCACATTGTCCTTGCGCGCGCCCTGACCCTTCTCGTACATCGAACCCAGGTTGTTCTGCGCCACGCTGTAGCCCCCTTCGGCGGACCTGCGATACCAATCCAGGGCGCGCATATGATCCTTCGCCACGCCCTTGCCCTGCTCGTACATCAGGCCCACGTCGTTCTGCGCCTCCAAGTCGCCCTGTTTGGCAAGGGGCAGGCATAACGGAAACGCCTTTTGGTAATCCCTTTTCTCTACTGCCTTCGCGCAGGCGCTGCCGCCGTCGGAACAAGCGGCGGCAAAGAAAACCGTTCCCGCGCCCAGTAAGAGAAATCCCAGTCCTTGCTTTCTCATTTTCGCAACCCTCCTCTCGTTTTTTGCGGCAACATGCGATACGGGCAATTTTATATGGCCTCGCGCCTTGGGTCGAGCCGCTGGCGGGCGCTTCGCGGCCCCATGGCGCGCATGTCGCCCATGTCGCGCAACCCCTGGCCGAACTGCCCGGGGCGGCCGCCCCGCCGCCTCTTCAGAACAGGCCCACGATGCGGCCGTCCGCGTCCAGGTCTATGGTTTCGGCGGCGGGCGCCCTGGGCAAGCCCGGCATGGTCATCATGTTGCCGGCGATCACGACGATGAAGCCGGCGCCGTGGGCCAGCCGCAGCTCGCGCAATTCGACGGTGTGGCCCATGGGGGCGCCGCGCAGGGCGGGGTTGGTGGAAAAGGACATCTGCGTCTTGGCGATGCATACCGGGAAGCGGGGGTAGTCGCGGCCCAGTTCTTCGATGCGGGCGCGCACCTTGGGGGCGGCATCCATCCCGGCGGCGCCGTAGATGCGGGTGCAGACGTTCTCGATCTTTTCCCACAGGGGGGTGTCGTCCTGGTAGAGGTAGCGGTGCGAGCCCTCTCCCTTGTCCAGCACGGCGGCGACGGCGCGGGCCAGGTCTTCGGCGCCGGCGCCGCCCTCGGCCCAGTGGCGGGCGACGACGGCCTCGCAACCGAGCTCCGCCAGGCGCTTGCGCAACAGCTCCACCTCGGCGTCGGTATCGCGCAGGAAGTGGTTGACGGCCACCACGCAGGGCAGGCCGTAATGGTCGCGGATGTTGCTCAGGTGGCGCTCCAGGTTGGCGAGCCCCTTTTGCAAGGCAGTCGTGTCCTCCTCGCCCAGCCGCTCCAGGGCGGCGCCGCCGTGGTACTTGAGCGCCCGCACCGTGGCCACCAGGACGACGGCGCCGGGGCGCAGGCCGGCCATGCGGCACTTGATGTCTATGAATTTCTCCGCCCCCAGGTCGGCGCCGAAACCGGCTTCGGTGATCACGCAGTCGGCCAGTTTCAGGGCCGCGCGAGTGGCGATGACGCTGTTGCAGCCGTGGGCGATGTTGGCGAAGGGCCCGCCGTGCACAAAGGCCAGGTTGCCTTCCAGGGACTGCACCAGGTTGGGCCTGAGCGCATCCTTGAGCAGCACGGCCATGGCGCCGTGGGCCTTGAGGTCGCTGGCGTAAACCGGTTTGCCCTGCCGGCTGTAGCCGATTACGATGCGCCCCAGGCGCTCCTTGAGGTCTTGCAGCGACGACGCGAGGCAGAAGATCGCCATTACTTCCGAGGCCACGGTGATGTCGTAGCCGCTCTCTCTGGGCACGCCGTTGGCAGCGCCGCCCAGGCCGACCACGACCTTGCGCAGGGCGCGGTCGTTCATGTCCACCACCCGGTTCCAGGCGACCGAACGCAGGTCCAGGTCGAGCGCGTTGCCCTGGTGGATGTGGTTGTCCACCATGGCGGCCAGCAGGTTGTGCGCGGCGCCGATGGCGTGGAAATCTCCGGTAAAGTGCAGGTTGATGTCTTCCATGGGGACGATCTGGGCGTGTCCGCCGCCCGCCGCGCCGCCCTTGATGCCGAAACAGGGGCCGAGGGAAGGCTCGCGCAGGCAGATCAGGGTCTTCCTGCCGATTCGGTTCATGGCGTCGCCCAGGCCGACGGTGGTGGTGGTCTTGCCTTCGCCCGCCGGTGTCGGGCTGATGGCGGTGACCAGGACCAGCCGGCCGTCCTCCCGTTGCCGCAGGGATTCGATGTACTCCGGCGCGAGTTTGGCCTTGTAGCGGCCGTAGGGCTCGAGGTGGGCCGCTTCGATGCCGAGCTGCTCGCGGGCCAGTTCCACGATGGGCTTCTTGCGCGCCTGGCGCGCGATCTCTATATCGGACATGATTTTTCCGGACTCCTTAACAACGTGCGGAACACCGGCCCCCGCGGTGGCGACAGGGGATTATGCTAGCAGTTGCGGGCGGGGCGGGGAATAGCGGCGCGCCGGCCTCTCCCGGAACGACGGCCTGCCCTCGTGCCGCGGCGCCACAAGCCGTTCCGCAATCGAGGGGAAGAAAAGCGGTTCTTACGCACCACTCCCCCCTTGAGGGGGAGTCGGCAAGACGAGGGCGCAAGCC
>JAPPQA010000018.1 GCA_028817255.1 Gammaproteobacteria bacterium
ACTGCTCTCTTGCCTGCGCCCAGTATAGCAGAGGCGGCAGCGCAATTCCCGTCTCATATGTGTCTGAACCTGCACAGCGACAAGATTCAGTTTCTGGACAACAACCCGGGTGCCAACCGGATTGACACCCTGGCCGAGTTTCAGGCGGCACTGGATTCAAGTATGGCTGCTGGCCATCTAACCTTGGCGTCACGGGGCTTAGACGGCGCCTCCAAGGAATTCGTGAATGTGCAGTTGGGCCAGTCCGGGCAGGGGCAGGGACCGGCCTCCGGCCGGCACGAGTTGCAGGTTTATCTGAATGCGGCCATTGCCTCGACGCTTTACGACGCCGCCACGGGCCAGTTCAACGACGCGGAAGCATTCGTAGAGGCGCTGGGCGGCGCGGATGCCTTCTTGTTCGGCTGAATGCACACGGCAAACCGGATGAACCCCCTCGCATTCGGCAATGCCCTGCTCTGCGTCCTGTGCCTGCTTGCGGTTGCGGCAGGCGCGGCCCGCGCGCAACCGGCGGCGGATTGGGCAAGCCAGATTTGTCCCGCGGGAGCAACGGGGGACTGCTACGTCAGGCTGGACCATCCGGAAAATTGTTATTTCTGGTGGCCTGGGCCCAGGCTCGAAACGAAAAGCGCGACGAGGAGCTGGAGCGGGGCGTGTGAAGACGGCCTGGCACAGGGCGAGGGAACCTTAACCTCGGATAGGCAAGGCAGGTTGGCCAAAGTCATAGGCTCTGTAGAAAAAGGCAGGCCGCATGGCTCGTGGGTTGGGCTGTGGTCGAATGGAACGATTCGGGAAGGCCCCTATCGGGATGGCAAGAAACATGGCCCGTGGATTGAGCGGTTGCCGGGCGGGACTGTGGCGGAAGGCCCGTATCGGGATGGCAAGAAACACGGGCCGTGGGTTTGGCGGCGGCCGGATGGGAATGTGGTGGGAGGCCCGTATCGGGGTGGCCGGAAACACGGGCCGTGGGTTGAGCAATTGCCTGATGGCACTGTGGTGGAAGGCCCGTATCGGGATGGCCAGAAACACGGCCTGTGGATTGAGAAGTTGCCGAGCGGGACTGTGGTGGAAGGCCCGTATCGGGATGGCCAGAAGCATGGTCTGTGGGTTGAGCGGAGTTCCAGTGGGGCTGTGAAGGAGGGGCCCTACCAGGAAGGCAAGAGGCACGGGCCGTGGGTTTGGCGGCTTTCGGATGGGACCGTGTATGAAACCAAGTATAGGAACGGGGAGCCAGTGCGGTAAGGCGGGAGTGAACGGCTACAGGCACAGCGGGCGCCAGGACCACTGGCGGCGGTTTTCAGGGGGCGCACCGGGAACCGCCTGGACAACATAACGGCGTAGCCAAACATGAGGCAAGAACGCGCCATGAAATTCCTTTGGCTCGGCAATGCCCTGGCCTGCGTCCCGTGCCTGCTTGCGGTTGCGGCAGGCGCGGCCCGCGCGCAACCGGCGGCGGATTGGGCAAGCCAGATTTGTCCCGCGGGAGCAACGGGGGATTGCTACGTCAAGCTGGACCATCCGGCAGGCTGTTATTTCTGGTCGGCCGGGTTGCCGCGCAAAGAGAAAGAACCGGCGCGGGCCTGGAGCGGGGCGTGCGAAGACGAGCTGGCGCAGGGCGAGGGGACGTTGGCCTTGGGGGGGCAACATGAGCTGGCCCTGGGCATAGGCGCTATGGAAAAAGGCAAGCGACGGGGCGCGTGGGTAGTGCGGAGTAAGGACGGGAGCGTGCAGGAAGTCCATTATCGGGACGGCAAGAGGCACGGCCCATGGATCAAGCGGCAGGCGAACGGGGGCGTGGAGAGAGGCGACTATAGCGACGGCAAGAAGCATGGCTTTTGGGTTGAGCGGGGGCCGGAGGGGACAGTAGAGAAAGGCCCTTATCAGGACGGCCAGAGACATGGCCGGTGGACTGAATGGCGGTCGAATGGGTTTGCCAGTAAGTCCGGCGCCTATCAAGACGGCAAGAAGCACGGCACATGGGTTGTGCGGTGGCCGACGAGAATTGTGGAGAAAGGCCCCTACTATGACGACAAAAAATACGGTTGGTGGATTACGCGGTTGCGGAGCACAATTGTGATGGAAGGCCCTTATTGGGAAGACGTACGGCATGGCTCGTGGTTTGCGCGGTGGCGGGATGGGGCTATGCACAATCTCAACTATCGGAACGGCAAGAAGCACGGCCCTTGGGTTGAACTGTCGCCGTACGGGTTTGAGGTGGCAGGGCCTTATCGGGATGGGAAAAAACACGGCTCGTGGGTTGAACGGGGGTGGGGGCTTATGATGGAAGGCGCCTATCGCGAGGGCAAAAGACATGGCCCATGGATTGAGCGGTGGCCGGGTGGGAGTGTAGAGGAGGGCCCTTACCGGGACGGCAAAAGACATGGCCTATGGGCGGTGCGGTTGCCGGATGGGACAGTGCATGAATCCAAGTATCGGGACGGGGCGCCAGTCAAGCGATGATGGAAGCGCACCGTTTCGGACGCAATGCTCGCCGGGGCCGCATGAAATTCCTTCGGTTCGGCAATGCCCTGGGCTGCGTCCTGTGCCTGTTTGCGGTTGCGGCAGGCGCGGCCCGCGCGCAACCGGCGGCGGATTGGGCAAGCCGGATTTGTTCCGCGGGAGCAACGGGAGATTGCTACGTCAGGCTGGATCATCCGGCAGGCTGTTATTTCTGGTCGGCTGGGTTGCCGCGCAAAGAGAAAGAACCGGCGCGGGCCTGGAGCGGGGCGTGTGAAGACGAGCTGGCGCAGGGCGAGGGGACATTGGCCTTGGGGGGGCAACATGAGCTGACCCTGGGCATAGGCGCCATGGAAAAAGGCAAGCGGCAGGGCGCGTGGGTGGTGCGGAGTAAGGATGGGAGCGTACAGGAAGTCCATTATCGGGCCGGCAAGAAGCACGGCCCATGGATCAAGCGGCAGGCAAACTGGGGCGTGGAGAAAGGCGACTATAGCGACGGCAAGAAGCATGGCTTTTGGGTTGAGCAGGGGCCGGAGGGGACAGTAGAAGAAGGCCCTTATCAGGACGGCAAGAGACATGGCCCGTGGATTGAGCGTCAGTCCAGCGGACTGGTGAAGGAAGGCGCCTATCGCGACGGCAAGAAACATGGTTCGTGGGTTGCGCGGTGGCCGAGTAGGCGTGACGACGAACTTGATGATATGGCTCTGATGTCCCTACAGGGACTAGTTGACTTTATGGGTATGGGGCGAAATGCTAGTAGGGATTTCATAAGGGCGCATACGCATATTGGCATTAAGATGGAGGGCCCTTACCGGGACGGCAAAAGACATGGCCGGTGGGTTAAGCGTTTGCCGAATGGACATGTGGAGGAAGAAGGCCCCTACCGGGACGATAAAAGACACGGCCCGTGGATTGAGCAGGGGCCAGGCGGGCTTACGATGAAGGGCCCCTATCGGGACGGCAAAAGACACGGCCCGTGGATTGAGCAGGGGCCAGGCGGGCTTATGATGAAGGGCCCCTACCGGGACGGCAAAAGACACGGCCCGTGGGTTGAGCGGTGGCCGGGCGGCAGTGTGGAGGAAGGCGCCTACCAGGATGGCAAGAGACAGGGCCCATGGGCGGTGCGGTTGCCGGGCGGGACTGTGCATGAAGTCAATTATCGGGACGGGGAGCCAGCGAGGTAGGGGGAGAGGAAACAAGGTGCGTCCCTCGAACGCCGCCTGCCGCTCCTGGCAAATCTGGCGCCTTCAAGCAGACCCGGACGAACGCGACCGGCCTGAAGCGCCCCGCCGAGACCCATATATGCCCTTGTAGGCGCGGAAGGAATCTTCTATCTTATCGCTACACTCCTTTTGCCTTGCGCGCGTCTCTGCGTCCGCGCGGGGGTGCCGAATGAGCGAGCAGGCGACAGAGAAACCGACCCTCATGACGACGGCAGAGGACCGCTGGCCGCAACTCCTGCGCGAATTGTGGATGTGGGCGGTCTGGATCGCGGCCCTGTTTCTGCTGATCTCGTTGCTCAGCTTCCATCCTGCCGATCCGGGCTGGTCTCATGTGGGCGCCGGCCAGCCGTTGCACAATGTCGCCGGGCGGGCGGGGGCCTGGCTGGCCGATATGTCGCTCTACCTGCTGGGTTATCCCGGTTACCTGCTGCCTATCGTCTTGTTTGGGGTGGGGGTCTGGCTGGCCAGACACCGCTTTCCCCCGGCGCCCTGGAGCCTGGGCATGCGCCTGTTGGGATTGCTGTTTGCGTTCGCGGGCGCCTGTACGCTGGGAGAACTTTATTTCCTGAAGGGCGCGCAGTTGCCTGGGCATGTCGCAGGCGGCGGCGGCCTCCTCGGCGAGGGCCTGCAAGCCGTGTTGTCGAAACCTTTCGGCACGCTGGGCCTGACCCTGTTGCTGCTGGGGCTGCTGGGGGTGGGAATCAGCCTGTTCAGCGGCCTGTCCTGGTTGCGTCTGTCCGAAACCGTGGGCGTACTGACCTTGCGCCTGTGCGACACGGTGGGAGCATGGGCCTGGTACCTGGGAGAGAAGGCGGCGCGAGCGGCCGCTCCCCGGGCGGCCCGGCTGCGCGCCAGGCTGCGCGCGAAATTGGCTGCGCCTGAGGCTGCGTTGCCGCCGGAGGACGGGGCCGGGCCGTCGTCAGAACTCACGCGGCCGCCGGGAGACGAGACCGTGCCGCTGTCCAGAGACGCGGCGCCGCCGGGAGACGACACCACGCTGCTGCCCAGGGACACGGCGCCGCCGGGAGACGAGGCCGCGCCGCCGTACAGGGACACGGCGCCGCCGGGAGACGAGCTCGCGCCATCGCCGGAGAGCGCGCGGCCGCCAGCGGATGAGAACGTGCCGCCGCCCGAGGTTGCCGCGCCCCCTGAGCACGCGGACGCGCCGCCGCCGGGGGCCGGACTGCCGTCGGCAGGCGCGACCGCGCCGCCGCCGACCGCCCCGGCGCCGGCCGCGGCAAAGGCAGCGGCGACGCCAGCGCCGCCCGCGCTGCCCGGGCTGGAATTGTTGGAGGCGCCCGCGCTCTCGGCAGCGCATTCCTCACAGCAGGACCTGGAGTCCTTCTCCAGGCGCATCGAAGAACGATTGCGCGAATTCGGGGTGCAGGCGGAGGTGGTGGCGGTGCGGCCCGGGCCGGTGATCACCCGCTTCGAATTGCAGCCGGCGCCGGGGATCAAGGGCAGCCGCATCAGCGGTCTGGCGCGCGACCTTGCCCGGTCGCTCTCCGTGGTCAGCGTACGCGTGGTCGAGGTGATCCCCGGCAAGTCGGTGCTGGGCCTTGAGTTGCCCAACGAACAGCGGGAGACGGTGCGCTTGCGCGAGATCCTGGACTCCGAAGAGTGCCGGTACGGCGACAGCCGGCTGCCCCTGGCCCTGGGCAAGGATATAGGCGGCCGGCCAATGATGGCCGCCCTGGAACGCATGCCGCACCTGCTGGTGGCCGGCACGACCGGTTCGGGCAAGTCCGTGGCCTTGAACGCCATGATCCTGAGCCTCTTGTACAGTGCCGGGCCGCGGGAACTGCGGCTGATCCTGATCGATCCCAAGATGCTGGAACTATCCGTTTACCAGGGCGTCCCGCACCTGCTTGCCCCGGTGGTAACGGATATGAAACAGGCGGGCAACGCCCTGCGCTGGTGCGTGGCGGAGATGGAGCGCCGCTACCGCCTGCTGGCGGCCATGGGGGTGCGCGGCATCGCTGGATATAACCAGCGCCTGGAGCAAGCGGCAGAGCAGGGCAAGACGCTGCGCGACCCCATGTGGCAGGGGGAGGGGGAGGCGCCGGCGGCGGAGCAACTGCCTTATATCGTGGTGGTGATTGACGAGCTTGCCGATATGATGATGATCACCGGCAGAAAGGTGGAGGAGTGGATCGCCCGCCTGGCGCAGAAGGCGCGCGCCGCCGGCATTCACCTGATCCTGGCCACGCAACGCCCGTCGGTGGACGTGATTACCGGACTCATCAAGGCGAATATCCCGGCGCGCATCGCCTTTCAGGTCTCTTCCCGCATTGATTCCCGCACCATATTGGACCAATCCGGCGCCGACAACCTCCTGGGGCACGGCGATATGCTGTTCCTGCTGCCGGGCGAATCGCTGCCGAGACGGGTGCACGGCGCCTTTGTAAGCGACCAGGAGGTACACCGGGTGGCGGATTTTCTGCGCGCCGCCGGCGCCCCGGAGTACCGCGGGGAAGTGCTGACGATGCCGGAAGAGAGGGAGACCGGGGAGGCGGAGGCGGAGGACCCCGACGAGGAGGATTCGCTGTACGAGGATGCCGTAGCGGTAGTGTTGGAAAGCCGCCGCGCCTCGATCTCTTATGTACAGCGGCGGCTGAAGATCGGTTACAACCGGGCGGCCCGGCTGGTGGAAAAGATGGAGCAACGCGGCATAGTGGGCTCGCAAGAGCCGGGGGGCAACCGCGAGGTCCTGGCTGCCGCGCCCGAGGAGTCGTGAGGTGTCTGCTGCAATTTCTGGCGCAATCCCTGGCGGGGCGCGGACTGCCTGTTTGTTGCCTGGCCGGCTGTCTGATCGGCGGGCCGCAAGCCCTGGCCGCCGCCGGGGGCGATACGGCGCCATTGCGCGACTGGCTGCGCGGCCTGACCGTCATGCAGGCGGATTTCCGCCAGGTAGTGACGGACGAATCCGGCAAGGTGCTGGAGCGCACGGAAGGCAGGATGGCCTTGCATCGCCCCGGCCGCTTCCGCTGGGAGTCTTTGCGCCCCTACCCGCAGTTGCTGGTAGTGGACGGAAAACAGGTCTGGCATTACGACCCGGAGCTGGAGCAGGTGATCGTCCGGGACGCGGGGAGTACGTTGCGCCATACGCCGGCGGCCTTGTTGCTGGGGGAAGAGCGACCGGAGCGCTTGTTTGCGATTCGCGCCCTGGGCGAAGAGACCGGCTTGCGGCGCTGGGAACTGCGGCCGCGAGAAGGGGAGGAGACGACCGGCCTGCACCTGCTGCGCGTCGCCCTGGAGCGGCAGAACTTGGCCTGGATGGAATGGACCGACGCCCTCGGGAACAAGACGCGCTTCGAATTCTTGCGCCAGCGCCGGCGCTTGCCGCCGCAGGCGGAGCGGGAACTGTTTTCTTTCGTGCCGCCGCCCGGGGTGGACGTGATCCAGGAACAGGAGAGCCGATGAGCGTCCCCCTGGCCGAGCGGCTGCGCCCTGCCACGCTGGCGGAATTTGCCGGCCAGACGCACTTGGTGGGGAAAGGGGGGCCGCTACAGGAGGCCGCCGCCGGCGCAGGCCTGCATTCGCTGGTTTTTTGGGGGCCGCCGGGCTCGGGCAAGACGACGCTGGCCCGCCTGCTGGCCCGCGCCGGCGGCGCGGAATTTCTTGCCCTGTCGGCGGTGCAGGCCGGGGTGCGCGAGATCCGCCAGGCGGTAGCGGAAGCCCGTGCCCGCCGCGATGCGGGCGGCGGCGATACGGTGCTGTTTTTGGACGAGATCCACCGCTTCAACAAGGCACAGCAGGACTCTTTGCTGCCCTTCGTGGAGGACGGTACGTTGCTGCTGCTCGGCGCGACCACGGAAAACCCCGCCTTCGAGATCATCAATGCCCTGCTGTCGCGGCTGCAAGTGTATATCCTTCATGCCCTGGGAGCGGACGAACTGCGCGGCATCGCCGAACGAGGGGCGCGGGAAATAGGGGCGCGGCTGACGCCGGAGGCCGCCGAGCTGCTGGTCGCCGCTGCCGACGGCGATGCCCGCCGCGCCCTCGGCCTGCTGGAGTTGGCCGCCGGCCTGGCGGCGGGCAAAGAAATCGAGGCGGAATTGCTGCGCCGGGCGGCCGCCGCCGGGCCGCGCCGCTTCGACAAGGGCGGCGACAGCTTTTACGACCAGATCTCCGCTTTGCACAAATCGGTGCGCGGCTCGGCCCCCGATGCCGCCCTGTACTGGTTGGCGCGGATGTTGGACGGCGGCTGCGACCCGCTCTATATCGCCCGCAGAATGGTGCGCGCCGCCTCCGAAGACATAGGCACTGCCGATCCCAGGGCCCTGCGCGTGGCCCTGGATGCCTGGGAGGCGCAGGAGCGTTTGGGTTCGCCGGAGGGCGAATTGGCCATCGCCCAGGCGGTGGTATATCTGGCCTGCGCCCCCAAGAGCGCCGCCGTTTATCGGGGACTGCGCCGGGCCGGCGAAGACGCGCGCCGCCGCGGCTCCCTGGAGGTGCCGGCGCACCTGCGCAATGCCCCCACCGCGCTGGCGCGGCGCCTGGGGCACGGCCGGGACTACCGCTATCCTCACGACGAGCCGGGGGGTTACGCAGCGGGGGAGAGCTATTTGCCTGGCGCCCTGGCCGGGCGGCGCTACTACCTGCCTGGCGATGCCGGCCTGGAGTCGCGGATCGCGGCGCGGCTTGCCGAGTGGCGGCGCCGGGACGCCGCCGCCGCGGCCGGCGGGCAAGAGTAAGCCCATGCTGGATACGCAAGCCCTGCGCGCCCGCCCGGAAGAGTTCGCCAAACTGCTGCAGCGGCGCCGCTTCCGCCTCGACACGGAGACCCTGAGCGCCCTGGACGCAGAGCGCAAGCGGGTGCAGTCCGAAGTCCAGGAGCTGCAACAGCGGCGCAATCGGCTTTCCCGCGAGATCGGCTGGCTCAAGGCGGGCGGCGGCAACATCCGCAAGCCGCGCACGGAGGTGGAAACGGTGGGCGGACGCCTGCGGGAACTGGAGGAAGCCAGGCGGCGCGCCGAGACGCGGTGGCGGGAATGGCTGTTGCAGCTGCCGAATCTGCCCCACGCCTCGGTCCCGGAGGGCGCCGACAGCGCCGCTAATGTAGAACAGCGGAATTGGGGGAAGCCGCCCGAATTCGCTTTTGCGCCGCGCGATCATGTCGCCCTGGGGGAGGCGCTGGGATTGACGGATTTCGATGCCGCCGCCCGCATCGCCGGCGCGCGCTTCGTGGTCCTGCGGGGCGCCGTGGCGCGTCTGCACCGTGCCCTGGGGCAGTTCATGCTGGACTTGCATGTGCGCGAACACGGGTATCAGGAAATAAACGCCCCCTGCCTGGTGGCGGCGCACAGCCTGCAGGGGACGGGGCAGCTGCCGCGTTTCGAGTCCGACCTGTTTCCCGCCGGTCCGGCGCATTACCTGAGTCCGACGGCGGAGGTGCCGGTCACCAACCTGGTGCGGGAGAGTATCCTGGATGCCGAAGAATTGCCGTGCAAGTATGTCTGCCACAGCCCCTGTTTCCGCAGCGAGGCCGGCAGTTACGGCAAAGATACCCGCGGCATGATCCGCCAGCACCAATTCGAGAAAGTGGAACTGGTGCAGATCGTCCGTCCAGAAGACTCCTATGCCGCCCTGGAGGAACTGACCGGCCACGCCGAGGCGGTGCTGCAACGCCTGGAACTGCCCTACCGGGTCGTGTCCCTGTGCGGCGGGGACCTTGGCTTTGCCGCCGCCAAGACTTACGATCTGGAGGTCTGGCTGCCGGGGCAGCAGCGCTACCGGGAGATCTCCTCGTGCAGCAATTGCGAGGCATTCCAGGCGCGGCGGATGCGGGCCCGCTGGCGCAACCCGGAGAAGGGCAAGCCGGAACCGGTGCACACGCTGAACGGCTCGGGGGTGGCCGTGGGGCGCGCCCTGGTGGCGGTGCTGGAAAACGGCCAGGAGGAGGACGGCGGCATCCGGTTGCCGGAGGCGTTGCGCCCTTATCTGGACGGGTGGGAGCGAATCCCGCCGCCGACGGCGAGCCGGCAGAAAAATAAAGGCAGAAAAAAGGAGAAATAGGAACTCTAACTATGCGAATTACCGTCCCTTGCGAGAAAGCCGGCGCGGAGCGGCGCGTAGCCCTGGTGCCGGAAGTAGTGCAGCGCCTGCGCTCTCAGGGCCTGGAGTTGCGGGTGCAGACCGATGCCGGTTCCTGCGCGGAATACACGGACGAGGATTACCGCCAGGCCGGGGCGACGGTGGTCGAAAAAGACGGGGTATATGAGGGCGCGGACTTGGTGCTGCGGGTGTCTCCGCCGACGCCGGAAGATCTGCGCTTGCAGCCGGAGGGCAGCGCGCTGGCCGGCTTCTTGAATCCCTACCGCGGCAAGGAGGCGCTGGCCGGCCTGGCCGAGCGCCGCCTGAGCGCCTTCGCCATGGAGACGGTGCCGCGCAGCTCGCGGGCCCAGGCCATGGATGCCCTGTCTTCCCAGCGTTCCGTGGCCGGCTACCGCGCCGTGGTGGCGGCGGCCGCCGCCTACGGCCGCTTTTTCCCCATGCTCACCGGGCCCACCGGCACCGTGCGCCCGGCGGCGGTGCTGGTGCTGGGCGCCGGGGTGGCCGGCTTGCAGGCCATCGCCACGGCGCGCCGCCTGGGGGCGGTGGTGGAGGTGTCGGACATACGCCCGGCGGCGCGGGAACAGGTGGAATCTCTGGGCGGGCGCTTTCTGTCGGCCGACATCAAGGCGGAGGCGGAGGGCGGCTACGCGCGCGAATTGACGGCGGAAGAGCGCCGGGCGCAGGGCGAATTGCTGGCGCAACACGTGGCCCGCGCCGGCGTTTTGATCGCCACGGCCGAGGTGCCGGGGCGGCCCGCCCCGCGCATCGTCAGCGCCGCCATGGTAGAAAAAATGCGGGCGGGTACGCTGGTGCTGGATTTGGCCGCGGCCAGCGGCGGCAACTGCGAGCTGACCCGCCCCGGCGAACGCTACCGCCATAACGGGGTCGAGATCTGGGGGCCGCTGAACATGGCGGCGGAGATGGCCCCGCAGGCCAGCGACCTGTATGCCCGCAACCTGGAGCGCCTGTTGCAGCTGCTGGTGCGGGACGGGCGCCTGGCCCCGGACTGGGAGGACGAGATCGTGGCCGCCGCCTGCATCGCCAGGGACGGCGAGCTGCGCCTGCCGGAGATGGGGCAAAACACGCCAAAAACCGCGGAGAGAGAGGAGAAAGATTCATGAGCGAGGGATTTGTCGCCCTGTATATCTTCATGCTGGCCGCCTTTACCGGCTACGAGGTGATTGGCCGGGTGCCGGCGGTGCTGCACACGCCGCTGATGTCGGGCTCCAACTTCGTGCACGGCATCGTCCTGGTGGGGGCGATGTTCGCGCTGGCCGGCGCCGAGGGGGCGCTGGGACTGACCATCGGCTTCCTCGGCGTCCTGCTGGGGGCGGGCAATGCCGTGGGCGGCTACGTGGTCACCGAGCGAATGCTGCGGATGTTCCGCAGCCGCAAGCAACGGCAGGAGGAGGGCCAGACATGAACCCGGCCATGCAGGCCCTGCACGCAATAGAAGAACAGACGCACGGCGTTGCCATGAGCGGCGCCGGCGGGGTGGTGTTGCAAGCCCTGTACCTGGTGGCCGCCGTCTCCTTCATTGTCGGTCTGCGGCAAATGAGTTCCCCGGTCACCGCCCGTCGGGGCATCGTCTGGGCCGGGATTGGGATGGTACTGGCCTTTCTCGCCACTCTGGCCTGGTTGGCGCCGGCGCGGCTGGCCCTGATGTCGGCCGCCCTCCTGCTGGGCGGCGGCGCGGCCTGGTATGCGGCGCGGCGGGTGCCGATGACCGCCATGCCGCAGATGATCGCCATCTACAACGGCATGGGCGGCGGCGCCGCGGCCTGCATCGCCGTGCTGGAGATGTCCGGGCCCGGCGGCGCGGCGGCCCTGCCGTTCACCGTGCTGTGCCTGGCGTTGCTGGGGGCGTTGATCGGCATGGTTTCCTTCTCCGGGTCGCTGCTCGCCTGCGCCAAGCTGCACGGTTGGCTGAGCCGTCCCTGGGTGTTCCCCGGCCAGCAGTGGCTTAACTTTGCCGTGCTGGGCGGCGCCGTCCTGCTGGGGCTGTGGCTGTTGCTGGCGGCGGGGGAGGCGGGCGGCGGCTGGCTGCTGCTGTATTTCTGCCTGCTGGCCCTGGCCTACGGCGTGCTGATGACGCTGCCGATCGGGGGCGCCGACATGCCGGTGGTGCTGTCCCTGTTCAATGCCCTGACCGGCCTGGCGGTGGGCTTCGAGGGCTTTGTCCTGGACAATGCGGCGATGATCGTCGCCGGCACGGTGGTGGGGGCGGCCGGCACCCTGCTGACCCAGTTGATGGCCAAGGCGATGAACCGCTCCCTGGTCAGCGTCCTGTTCTCCGCCTTTGGCGCCGAGACGGCGGCGGGCGCCGGCGCCGCCGGCGAGATGCGCGAGACCACGGCGACGGATGTCGCGGTGTTGCTGGCCTTTGCCGACAACGCGATCATCGTGCCGGGCTACGGGATGGCGGTGGCCCAGGCGCAGCACCGCTTGCGGGAACTGGCCGACCTGCTGGAAAAGCGCGGGGTGCGGGTGCGTTTCGCCATTCACCCCGTGGCCGGGCGGATGCCCGGGCACATGAACGTGCTGCTGGCCGAGGCGGGCGTCTCCTACGACCTGCTCAGCGACCTGGACGAGATCAACGCCGACTTCCCCAATGCCGAGGTGGCCTTGGTGATCGGCGCCAACGACGTGGTCAACCCGGCGGCCCGCGAGGACCGCGGCAGCCCGATCTACGGCATGCCGATCCTGGACGCCGACCGGGCGCGCAACTGCATCGTGATCAAGCGCGGCCGCGGACGGGGTTTCTCCGGCATCGAGAACGCCCTGTTCTACGCCGACAACACCCGCATGCTGTACGGCGACGGCCAGAAGGCCGTGGCCGCCCTGGTCCAGGAGGTCAAAGCGCTGGAGTAGAGGAAGGCCCTTTGACCATTAAAAACAACCCCGAACAGTCGGTGAGATTACTGGCTCGAATAGTCGAGATGTAAGCATATGAAGAAAACAGACTGGGATTCTTATTACAACAAACCTTATAAAACGGCCTCGGTTACGAGGAAAATTACAGGAAACAAGGTTGTCGCTTTAATGAAAAGCGCCGCTCCTGCAGATACCGGCCAATTGCGAATCGTTGAACTTGGCGGCGCAAATAGTTGCTTCTATGAATTAATTAAAGAAAAGATCTGCCCGTTACACTATAAAATTGTTGATAATAACAATGTCGGGCTGCAAAAGTTTATCGAACGCATAGGGTTGGATTCGTCCACCAGTCTGGAATGTGTGGATATTCTCGAAATGCAAAATGAATCAACCGCGGAAAAACCATTTCAGATTGCCTTTAGCGTAGGCCTGATCGAACATTTTTCGGTGGAAGAAACAGCAAAGGCAATACGGGCTCATTTTCGGTTCCTGGAAAGAGGCGGCATTTGCCTTATTACGTTTCCGACGCCTACTTGGTTATACAAAATCTCTAGAAGAGTTTCCGAAATGCTTAGAATGTGGATTTTTTGGGACGAGCGTCCCTTACGCTTTGCAGAAGTGGAACAGGAAGTCGTGAAGTATGGAGCTATTCTTCATAAATCAATAACTTGGCCAATATTTTTTACGCAAGGTGTTATTGTTGCAAAGAAAAAGTAAGAGTAGAACCTAACACAGGGCCGAGGCTTGGAATTACGGCACAACGTTTGCATTGCCGCCAACAGCGGAGAAGCAACATGGCAACAATTATTTACCGCTTCATAAACGAAGCTGACGGATGCTCGGACATATGGGAAATCGTGATCAAGCGCGGCCGCGGACGGGGTTTCTCCGGCATCGAGAACGCCCTGTTCTACGCCGACAACACCCGCATGCTGTACGGCGACGGCCAGAAGGCCGTGGCCGCCCTGGTCCAGGAAGTGAAAGCACTGGGGTAGGGGAGGACCCTTTGCCTATAAATTTTTCCACCAACCTGGAATATTTGGATATTCCAATCCCTGTCATGCGCGTCCGGCACCCACCCCTTATCCCCGCGACCGCAAGGGATCGGCGGTAAATGCCGCCTCGGGAACGACTGCGCCGCGCCAACATCCTTAATCGTTGGTGGCTTTCCGAGGGCGAGTTGTCAAAGATCGTCGAACATAACCCCAGTCTGCGCGGGATGCTTTTCGGTTACGTCAGCGAATTCAAAGTGCGCAAACTCTGGTTTGAGGGGGCAAAATTTTCGGAGATAAAAAAATATGACGATCATGATCGTTCCAAGAAGGGCGACCTTTCCTTTATCTACAAAGGAGCTGAGATTCGAGTCGAAGTCAAGGGGCTTCAGACAAAAACGGTAAAGAAGACTGGCGACGACGAATGGGAGGGTACGTTCCAATGTGACGCCAGCGACCGGAGAAAAGTGACGCTCCCCAATGGCGTGTCGTTGGCAACGACATGCCTGCAAGTCGGCGAGTTCGATCTTCTGGCCGTCTCTCTGTTCCAGTTTGGCGACCAATGGAGGTTCGCATTTGCCGGCAACAGCGCCCTGCCCAGGTCGCAATACCGCTCATACGATCCCGTGAAGGTGCAGCCTTACCTGCTGAAGTCCAATATGAAGATCACCTGGCCGCTTTCGCCCCCTTACCGAGACGAGCCTTTTGCATTGCTGGACGAGATTGCGGCCGAAAAGTAATCCGCTTGCGGGAAATGCCGTTCTTGACCAATACGAGAAAATAAGAATGCTTCTTGCGGGCGTGATTCTGCGTTAACAATCTGCTGACGGCAGGGGCATTCGGGCGCACGACGACGAACAGATCTTTGCAATAAAAGCTCAAGTCCGCCGCGTAATTGATAATATCTACATGCGTTAGGCGCTGGGTGTTCGCGCATACTTGATCCTGACATTTCACGACGAGAATGCCTTTGTCCCGCAAAACCCGGTGCGCTTCCGCAAGCGCATCGAAGTACATCGCCAGTACTGCATCGTGCCAGCGTGGGCCATCGCCCTGCGCTTCCTTACCCTGCGAATAGTAATTTCGGAATGTATTGTGCGTCCCGCTCCCGGCCTTTTCGCCTCGGCCCGTATTCCTGTAGAACCCTTCCATGTAGGGAGGGTCAAGGATTACGGCGCCCAACGAGCGGTCGTCATAGGGAAGCGCGCGGCAATCCGTACCGGTCTCGATATCCGATGGATGCAAGTCATAGAGCCCCTGAGGAACGTTCCTCCAGAATACGCCTTTCCCGTAGGTCACGTCCGCAATCGTGGTCCCTTCGGGAATATGGAGCTTCAGGATCTCGGGGAACACGTCGGCGTTGGTGCCGACATACGCGGATACGACGAGATCGGAGGTGGTGCGGCCATTGGGAGGTTTCCGCGATATACCGCGTTTCCCGGACCGGCGGATGGACGAATCATCGGTCGCGCCCTCAAACAGCCCCAAGTTCGTTGCCGTTCGGTGAACGTTCATCGGCTCGCCTTCATGGGGGCGCAGGCCAAAGCCGGAGCACCATCGCCGCTAGGAACCCGTCAGGCTGGATGCGGGCGAAATACGCAAATGTTCGCACCCGTTATGCTGCAGGGCGTCCCTCCAAGCGGGGCCAGTAGGGGAGCGCCTCACAAGGCACCTCCAGGTGTGCAATCCGCCTACCTGCCCCTAGCCACCGTTTTATATCAGTCGCTGGAGGAGGAGATGCCCAGCAGATGCAGCAGGCTGAGGAACAGGTTGTAGATGGCAACGTACAGGGTGACCGTCGCCATCACGTAGTTGGTCTCGCTGCCGTGCACCATCTTGCTGGTCTGATACAGGATCAGGCCGGACATCAGCAGTATGAACATGCTGGATACGGCCAGCGACAGCCCCGGGACCGGCAGGAAGAAGCTGGCAAGAGAGGCCAGAAAGGCCACCAGAATGCCGGTCATCAGGAATCCGCCCAGGAAGCTGAAGTCCTTGCGGCTGGCCAGCGCATACCCGGACAGGCCCAGGAATATGGCCGCCGTGCCGCCCATGGCCATCACCACCAGCGTGGGGCCGTTGCCCACATAGTGTTGGTAGAAATTCAGGATCGGTCCCAAGGTCAGGCCCATGAAGCCGGTCAGGGCGAATACCCAGAACAGGCCCCAGCCGCTGTTGCGATGGGACGAGGCCAGCATCAGGAACAGAAAGTAGCCGCCCAGCGTCAACAGCGGGTTCATGCCCCGAAAGCCCAGGAACATGGCCGCCCCGGCCGTAAAAGCGCTGAACAGCAGCGTCGCAGACAACAGCAGATAGGTGTTGCGAATCAGCTTGTTCGTCTGCAAGACGGGAACTTGGGTCGCTGAAGGAGAGAAGTAGTAGTCTCGGTTCATGGCGTCGCTATCCTCCGTTGTGAGCCGCGTAAGCGGTGTCCATGCCGGGTATTCTATCAGGAATTTTCTTTTTGCAACCCCCTCCGCGCTTTTTGCGCGGGTTCCCCCCGGCTGGGGGAGGAGATTCCGGGGGCGGCTGTCCCTGGTCGCGCCCCCCGAGAGGATGGGGGGGTGTTATGATTCGCGGGGATGGGAGAGGTGGCTGAGTGGTCGAAGGCGGCGGTCTTGAAAACCGTTGACCGTTTGCGCGGTCCGGGGGTTCGAATCCCTCCCTCTCCGTTTTCCCGCCGGGCGGACGGGGTGGCGGGGAGAGGGCAGGGGGGCGGCCGCAGGGCTACGGGGGCAAGAAAACGCTTGGTACCGGAAAGAGGTTTCGAGAAATATGCTGCTGTACGATTTTAAGTTGGCGCCCGGGCCGCGGCGGGTGCGCTTCTTCGCCGCGGAGAAGGGGCTGGAGCTCCCCTCCGTGCAGGTGAATCTGCGGGCCCGGGAGCAGTTTACGCCGGAATTTCAGGCGAAAAACCCCGCCTGTACCCTGCCTGTGCTGGAGCTGGCAGAGGGGCAATACATCTGGGGCGTAGATGCGATTTGCCGCTATCTGGAGGAATTACACCCGACGCCGCCGCTGTTGGGCGCCGACGCGCTGGATCGGGCGCGGGTGACGATGTGGAACGAACGGGTTATGCAGGAGGGATACGCCGCGGCAGGGGAGACCGTGCGCAATTCCAGCCCGCTGTTCCGCGACCGGGGTTTGTCCGGTACTGCGGGAGGCTTCGCCCAGATCCCCGCCCTCGTCGAACGGGGACGCAAACGGTTGGAGCGCTTTGTGGAAATGCTGGACGAACGCCTGGGGGAGAGCCCCCATGTCGCCGGCGACGGCTTCAGCATGGCCGACATCGCCGCCGTGGTGGCCCTGGATTTCGCGCGGCGGGCGGAATTCCAGCCTCCGGAGCGACTCTCTCGCTTGCAAAGCTGGTACCGAAAGGTCTGCGCCCGCCCGGCCGCCGCCGCTTGAGGAGGGCTTGAGGAGGCCGGCAACTCCTACCGTAGAGGGAGGGCTGCGCCGTTCCGGGGTCCATCCCCAGCTGGCGCTACTTCACGAGTTCCCAGTCCGCGGTCTGCGCCTCTTTGACAAAGGCGAAGCGGTGCTTTTTCCTGCCTTCATGCACGAAGCAGTTCAGCCGCAACGGGTAATACACCTCGTTCCTGGCCGAAAAATCAATCTCATCGCTTTTGAACTCGAGAGGGCGCTCGCCGCCAGCCAAACCGGGCAGGTCGCCGCTCTTCTGCAGGTCCATGCACACGTTCATCATGGCCTCTAACTCGGCCCCGTAAGGGCTTTGCTCGAATTGCATCGCGGTTGCGGCGAGGCCGCCGCAACCGGCAAGACCCGGGAGCGCAACCAAGCCCAGAATCAAACCGTACAGCGTGCCCGTCCCTTTGTTTTTTGCGTTTTTCATTCCTTGCACCTCCCAGTTCTACAGCCAGTTCTACAGCGATTCGCCATCTCAAGTTCAAGTATAGCGCCGTCACTCAAAGTTTAACAAGCAATGCATGGCTCGCGATGGCCCGGTGCGGTTTCGGACGAATAGGCCGCTTACCTTCGGGATAATAGTTATGGGCGGCGCGGGGACGGTCCAGGCATGACCGGATGACGCAGTCCATACCCGCCACCCATCGCTTTGGCCCCCAATCGCATAGCAGTTGCATATATTTATTCATTTAATATCATGGGATTAAATTACTTATCTATATAAAGTATAGAAAATAACCCTACAGCGCTCTCATGACACCCGGTCGGATTCGCTATACTGCAAGCCCAGGTGCCGAACAACACGGTTGCGGGGTTGGCGAATACGGAAAAAGGAGTGGCCACAGGGCAAAAAAGCGTTGGGAATGCCCCCGCCTTCGATGGCCGCGCCTTCCTGCGCACGGTGACGACCCGGCCGGGGGTGTACCGCATCCTGGACGCGGCCGAGCAGGCGCTTTACGTGGGCAAGGCCGCCAACCTGCGCAACCGCTTGCGCAGCTACTGCGGGGGCGGCAACCAGGCCCTCAAGATCCGCCGCATTATGGCGCAGGCGCACTCTATCAAGGTGACGGTGACCGCCAGCGAGAGGGAGGCGCTGGTGCTGGAAAGCAGCCTGATCAAGAACCTGCGCCCCCGCTACAACGTGCTGTTCCGCGACGATAAGAGTTACCCCTATCTGCGCCTGGACGACAGCCACGACTTCCCGCGCCTGCATTTCTATCGCGGCTCGCGCCGGGAGCGGGGGCGCTACTTCGGGCCCTATCCCGACCCGCGCGCGGTGCGCGGCACCCTGAGTCTGTTGCAAAAACTATTTCGCATCCGCGACTGCGACGACCGCTCCTTTCGCGGCCGCCGCCGTCCCTGCCTGCAATACCAGCTGCAGCGCTGCACGGCGCCCTGCGTGGGCTATATCGGCCGCGAGGAATACCTGCAGGATGTGCACAGGTCGGCCCTGCTGCTAGAGGGCCGCGACCGGGAGCTGATGGAGGGGCTGCTGGAGCCAATGCGCCAAGCGGCGGAGCGTCTCGATTTCGAGCGTGCCGCCCGCTACCGGGACCAGGTCGCTAAATTGCGCGCCGTGCAGGCGCGGCACCGGCCCAGCGACCCCGGCGCCGTTCTGGACGCCATCGCCTGCCGGATCGAGGCGGATCGGGCCTGCGTACAGGTTTTTCCCGTGCGCGGCGGGACGCCTCGCAGCAGCCGGGCCTTTTTCCCGAGCAGGCAGGCGGGGGCAGGGCCGGGAGAAGTCCTGAGCGCCTTCCTGTCTCAATACTACCTGGCCGATGGCGGCGGGGCGCCTCTGCCGGCCGAGATACTGCTCAACCATCTGCCGGACGATTGCCGCCTGTTGGAGTCCGTCCTGGCGGAGCGGGCAGGGAGGCCGGTGACGATTCGCTGCCGTCCCCGGGGCGAGCGGGGCCGGTGGCTGTCGCTGGCCGGGGAAAACGCCCGCTTGGCTCTGGCGGAGCGGGAGGCGGCGCGAGGAGAGGGCGGCCCATTACGGGAATTGGGGCGCCTCCTCGAACGCCGTAAGCCATTGTGCCGCATCGAGGGATTCGATATCAGCCACACTCGCGGGGAGGCGGCCACCGCTTCCTGCGTAGTCTTCGATGCCGGCGGCGCGCGGCGCGGCGAGTACCGGCGTTTCAATATCCGCGGCATCCGTCCCGGCGACGATTGCGCCGCCATCGGCCAGGCAGTCACACGGCACTACCGGCGGCGCGCGCAGGAGGCGGCGCCGTTGCCGGACCTGTTGCTCATTGACGGCGGCCGGGCGCAGGCGGCGCAGGCAGTCAGGACGTTGCGGGAATTGCAGTTGGCGAGCGAGATCGAGGTGCTGGGCATCCGCAAAGGGGAAGGGCGCCGTCCGTCGGAGGACCGGCTGGTCCGCGCCGACGGACGCTGCCTGCGGCTCGCCGCCGCTTCGCCAGCCCTGCGCTTGTTGCAGCGGGTCCGGGACGAGGCGCACCGTTTTGCCAGCGCCGGCCACCGCCGCCGCCGTGCCCGGCAGCGGCTGGATTCGCCGCTGACGGACCTGCCCGGGATTGGCCAAGTGCGCCGACGCAGCCTGTTGCTGCATTTCGGCGGCGCTCAGGGCGTGCGCGCCGCCGGCACCGAAGAACTGGCCCGGGTGCCGGGAATCGGCAAGCGGCTGGCCCGGCATATCCACGGTCTGCTGCACGAAGAGCCTTGATCGGGGGAATCCCAACCCGGAGAATCACGATCCGATGCTGCAACTGCCCAACATCCTGACTCTGCTCCGCATTCTGCTGATACCGGTATTCGTGCTGCTGTTCCTGACCGGGCGCCACCTGGAAGCGGCGTTGGTATTTGGCGCCGCCTCCCTGACAGACGCCCTGGACGGTTATCTGGCGCGCCTTTTGAAGCAGGAATCGCCGTTGGGGAGCTTCCTCGACCCGGTGGCGGACAAACTGATGGTGGCTACTGCCCTGGTGTTGGTGTTGCAGCACACCCCGACTGTTTGGCTGGCCCTGCCGGTGGCTGTGATTGTCAGCCGCGAAATCGCGGTGTCAGCCCTTCGGGAATGGATGGCGGAGTTGGGCGCCCGTCGAAAAATACGTGTTTCTGTGTATGGAAAATACAAAACTATCAGTCAGATGGTAGCAATATTTCTTTTAGTGTATAAGGATTATTGGTCCTGGTGGCTGGGATTGGGCTTACTGTATCTGGCTACCGCGCTGACTTTGGTCTCCATGTTTTTCTACCTGCACGCAGCCTGGCCCGAATTGGTACGTGCCCGTCGGCACGGCGGCAGCGACAACAATTGACAGGCACGGCCGAAGGGTGACAAGATCGAGACCACGGTCACGGCCATGCGGGAATAGCTCAGTGGTAGAGCACAACCTTGCCAAGGTTGGGGTCGCGAGTTCGAATCTCGTTTCCCGCTCCAGGTTCTCGGCTCCTGAGGACTGTGCCGCGCACCCTCCCTTGAAACGATATCCGGGACGGCGCCCCCATGGCTGGGTGGCAGAGTGGTTATGCAGCGGCCTGCAAAGCCGTGTACGCCGGTTCGATTCCGACCCCAGCCTCTCTATAATCCGCGGGTGTCTGGAAGATGCCGGCGGCTGTTCGCGCCGCCATTAACAGGCACCCCAATCCGCGGAGCAGGTCCCCTGGCGGAACGGCAGACGCAGCAGACTTAAAATCTGCTCTCCTATGGGAGGTCCGGGTTCGAGTCCCGGGGGGACCACCATCTTTGTAAGAACTTCCCCGTTCTGTGCGGTGGGAAAACCTGGCCCCTGCCTGCTTCGAGGCAGGGGCCAGGTTTCGGTATCGCCTGCCTGCGATACAGACAGTTTAGAGCATAATTTTTTTCTTTGCAAATAAAGACTTTATTTTGATATATAAAAGTTAAAATTGAGTTAACAAACCACCTGTTTGACCGTATGGTCACAGATGGGCCTATCCGTTATTTAACATAATATATATTATGCGACGATGATATTGCGGCGGCACATCCTCTAAAAGGGCGCCGGAGAACGCCTTGGCCGCATCGGCAGCAACGATGCATCATGGCTCTTGCTCAGACATACGCATCACTCCCCCCTTTACACCTGAGGGGGAGTCGCAGCAGCCAAGCCGCCAGGCGCCGGC
>JAPPQA010000019.1 GCA_028817255.1 Gammaproteobacteria bacterium
CCCAGGCTTACCGTGAACGTGACGCTGTCGCCCTCGTTGACAGTGCCGCCGCCGCTGACCGACACCGCTATGGCATCGTCGTCGGTGATGGTGCCCCTGCCGCTCCGATCGTCCATCGTCGTCGTGAGCGTCACCGTGCCGGTCGCCGCTTCCTTGGCGAAGTCGTCGGCGGTCTCGGCCAGCAGCGTCACCTCGATGATCTCGTCCGCCTCGTTCAGGTCGTCGCCTTGCACCGCGATCACCAGATTGGCCGTCGTCTCTCCCGCCAAAACGGTTACCGCGTTCGGCGGCAGCGCGTCGTAGTCCGTGCCGTCCGTCGCCGTCCCGCCCAACTGGTACGGGATTGTCACCGCGCCCTCCGAGGCGCCGCTCAAAGACACCGCGAAGGTCAGCGTGGCGGTCGCGCCCGGCGCTCCCTCGGCGACCGAACCCGCATCGGCTATGCTGTAGGTGACCGGATCGCTCGCCGCGATCGTCGTTTGCGCGACGGCAGTTTCGACTCCGGTGCCGCCGACACCGCCCCCGCCTGAATCGCTGAGCGTGAAAGTCAATGTCTCGGCCGCTTCGTTCAGGCCGTCGGCGGCGACGGCAACGCTTACAGTTTCACTGCCCAGACTGCCGAAAGTGAGCGCACCGCCGGCGCTGGTCGGCGCGGTATAATCCGTCGTTTCCACGCCGCTTAGCGTCCACGTCACCGTCGAGACGTTGCCTGTCTCCGGCGCAGTTCCGGTCAGTTCGACGGTGAATGTCGCCGTGCCGCCCTCGCTGACCATGGCGCTGTCCGCGGTGACGGAAAAATTACGAGGCGGGCCGGCATTGGCGGCGATGCTGGCCTCGACGCTCGGCGGCTCGGCCAGCGCCAACAAAACGTGGGGACCGCCGCCATAAGGTTCGCTCAACGTAACAAGGAAGTTCTCCACTTGCTCGCCCATGTTGTCTTCGCGGGCGGTGATGGGAATGTTCGTGGAACTCTGCCCGGCATTGATAAAGACCAGACCGGTGAGTACGGAAAAGTCGGCATCGGTGGTCGCGCTCTCAGGGGATGCGCCATGGGTAATCGTCCATCTCACCCCCAGCGTATCGGTGAGGACGGTAGCTTCCGCAAAAGAGACGGCGAAGTTGGCGGCCGTGCCTTCCGTGAGCGCGCTGCCCGGGCCTGCGATGCCCAGCGTCACCGGCCGGTCGCTCTCGCGGATGGTGACGGTGTCCGACGCGGTTGCGATCCCCGCGCCAGCCCCGCCGCCGCCCGCGGGGTTGCTGAGGGTGATGGTTAAATCCTCGGCGTCTTCACTGACCATGTCGTCGGTGATCCGCAAGGTCAAAATATTAATGCTGCAACAGGCAGTGTCGTCCGGGCCTAAAGAATCGCCGATGGGCGCAACACTGATCGTGCCATCGGTGTCCGAGCCCCCCGTAATTTCGTAATCGTCCATCGTCACATCGCCGCCGATGACCCAGTCCACCGTGCTCCTCTCTCCCGGCAACGGCTGATCGCCGGCGAGCGTCAATTGGAAATGGAACGTACCGCCTTCCGCGATGCTTGTGGTGCCGGCCGGTATCGCGCGCACGCTGAAATGGCGGGGGAAGACGACGTCCCTGATAAACACGTCTCCAAAATCCGGCATGCCCGCGAACGGGCCAAATTGGATAAGATCGAAAGCGAGCATCCCCGCGCCCGCGTCCGCGTCAATTGTAGCCAGCCTCACCCGGATTCTTTCGTCCGTCTCGGGAGTGACCGCATCCGCAACCAGGGCAATGCTGATTTCGGCGCTGGACTGGCCCGCTTCGATTATGACGCTGCCCGCGGCGATGTAGTCGGCGGCGGACGCCGCGTCGGCGACCGTGCCGTCAATCATGTAGTTGACTTCGATCGGAGCCCCCGCGCGGACCGCGATCATACGGTCCGCCGGGTCCGACAGGACAATAGTAAAGCGCCCGGCGCTGCCCTCCGGCACCTGAAAACCAGCGACGGCCGGGTCGGTGTCGGTGCCGCTGGTGTTGCTAATGCCAATCATGGCATCGTCGCTGGCGGCGATGGTGGCCTGCGCGCTGGGCGCCGTGGCCAGCACCGGCCTGAACAAGGGGCTGCCGCCGGTGGGGGCGCTCAGCGTGACGAGAAAAATCTCGATCCCTTCATTCAGGTCGTCGTCGGCGGCGGTGATGGGAACGGTCATGGAACGCATCCCGGCGGGGATGGTGACCGTGCCGGTGCGGACGGAAAAGTCGGCATCGGAAGTCGCGGTCGCCATCTCCATAGCCGTGCCGGGCGTGATGGTCCAGGTCGCCGCCACAGCCGCGGCAGTATTGACCAGCTCCGGAAAAGAGACGGTGAAGGTGGCGGACGCACCTTCCGTGAGCGCGCTGCCCGGAGCCGCGATGCTCAGCGTCACTAGCCGGTCGCTCTCGCCGATGACGGTGTCCACACTGGCTTCAGCGGAGAAAATGACGGCGCCGGGGGCACTGGTTTGGAGATCGCCGATAGTGACGGAGAAGCGCTCGGCGGCCTCGCTGATGTCGTCATCAAGGGGAGTAACGCTGAAAGTCTGCGTGGCGCCGCTGGCGGCGCCGCCAGGAAATACGATGGCGTTGTCGCCGCTCGGGAAATTGCCGCCCGCGAAATCGGCGGCGGTTGCCATGCCGGCGCCGCCGGTCACGGCGTAATCCAAGGTCGCCCCGCCGGCAGGCAGGGCGCTGCCGCCGGTGTAGGTGACGACGTACTGGGCAGCGGCGCCTTCCTCCACATTGCCCGGGCCGCTCAGGGCAAATGTCGCGGCGGCCGCGGTGACCGTAACTCTGCGGGTGCCAGTGACCCTGCGCGAATCCAACGGGAACGGCCTTTCCGTAATTTCGACCTGGAATACCAAATCGCCCGCGGTCCCGGGAGCGGTAAAACTGGCGGCCAACATGTCGGAGTTGGCGATGGTGACGGAAGCGCCGCTGATCTGGGTCCATGCCTGGCTGGCGATCATGGCCGCGCCTTCGCCTCCGACCGATGCGGTAAGGGTCACGCCGGTTTCCCCCAGGTCCGCCAGGGATGGGGCGGCGATGGTGATAAGCGGCGCCAGAAGTATGTTCGGGTTCGTGCTGCGATCCAAAGAGGGCTCGCTGCACTGACAACGAAGGAACAGCAAGTTGTCGTGAACGACGGTGATCGTGCCGGCCGCCCTGGCCGCAAGATAGTAAGAGACATGCTCCTCCGAGAGGAGGCCGCCGCGGGCTGCCTGCATAAATAAATTGCGTTGAGCCGGGGTGTCGGACGAAGCAGGGGCTACCTGTCCGCTGGTGCCGAGCGCATCCAGGGCGACTATGAAACCCCGGACCCCCCCGGCACTGAAAACGGCATATTCGCCGGCCCTGGCCTGCCCTGCCCAGCACAACGAAAGCAGCAGGGTCGCCGCCAATGCGAAGGATTTCCGCGTATTCCCGCCGGCACGGCAGGCGCCCGGGGGAACGGGTCGGCGGCACTCCGCTTGCGCCTGCCAGGCTATTGCGTTGGTTTTCATTCGTTCGTCGCCCGCAAGGGCTTACCCCTTATCCAGCAATAAGATCGATCGGATCAATGCGGTTGCGCATGAACTGCATCGGTCGCTTTACGCTACGCCTTTCCCCCGATCGGGAAGAACGCCCCGGAAACAGCTTCCTCGCAGTGCCCCACGGCCGCGGTTCGCGGCCCGTGCTTATTCTCATATGGCTAGTCCTCCTCTCTTAAGACCATTGCCACGTAGCCACCTGGTATGACTCGCTTTTGCCGAATGCTTTATATATTGAGTAATTATAGGCCATTATCGTTTTTTTACAATCTGATTTGCCAGAACCCATTGCAATATCCTCCCAGGAGTTACTATCTCGGCAACTTGAGCGGGAGATTCGGCAAAGTGCCGGGACATGGCGCGACTGCGAAAGCAATGCTGGCGCTCCCGCCGATTTGCCGCAGGCAGGCGATCAGCCCTGTCTGTAGCTCGGTTATAGTCTTCGGCAGGAGCCCCGAAGGGTAACTCCGCAGCCGTGCTGAGAAAAAGTATAGCCAGCTATGAAGCCAATCTCAAAATTGAGGATTCGTTCTCCCACCCGCTTTTTCCGCTATTCCTGCTGCGCAAGGACACAGTTCCGCCTGAGCTAAGGCTGCAATAGGCGCTTTGCAATCCAGGCATTTTACTTGCCTGCCTTTCCCGCGCTCCCACCTCGCCATTCCCGCCCCTGTTCAAGCCAAGGGCAAGAACTGCGCCTCATTCTTCCCATCACTCCCCCCTTGAGGGGGAGTCGCAGCAGCCAAGCCGCCAGGCGCCGGC
>JAPPQA010000020.1 GCA_028817255.1 Gammaproteobacteria bacterium
GCGCTACGGCCAGGCGCCCGCCGGGGAACAGAGCGCCATGTCCACCCGCACTTCCAGCGGGCTGTGGCAGAAGTCCCTGCAGGCCGTCCGCCGCAAGGAGTGGGATACGGCCGTCGCCCTGCTGACGGAATTCATCGCCATGAACCCGAATCATGCCGAGGCGTACCGCAAGCGCGGCGGCGCTTACGCCAAGCAGGGCGAGCATCAGCTGTCCATAGCGGATTATGACCGGGCGCTGGAGTTGGAGCCGGAGGATGACGCCCCGGTGCGCTACGACCAGGGCGCCGCCGGGGGGCAGACCGGCCCGTTGGACCTGCCCGGCGAAGGTCTGTGGCAAAGGTCCCTGCAAGCCGTCCAGCGCAGAAAGTGGGACCAGGCCATCTCGCTGCTGAGCGAGTTTATCTCCATGAATCCGAATGATGCCGAGGCGTACCGCAAGCGCGGCAGGGCCTATTCCAAAAAAGGCGAGCACGATCTCTCCATGGCGGATTACGACAAGGCGCTGGAGCTGGAGCCGGAGGATACTTCGCTGCCCGATGAGCGCGAGGCGACCGCCGCGGGGCAGGACGGCGCGCCGTCGCAAAGCCCGCAGGAGATATGGCAAAAGTCCCAGGACGCCTTTAAGCATAAAGAGTGGGACGAGGTCACCGTTCTTTTGACGGAGTACATCGCCCTGAACCCGGGCGATGCCGAGGCGTACCGCAAGCGCGGCTACGCCTACTCCGCGAAAGGCGAACACGCCCGCGCCGTGGCGGACTGCGAGAAGGCGGTGGAGTTGTCGCCGGAGAGCGCCGAGGCGCACTACGATCTGGGGCTCGTTACCCAGGGCGGGCAGACGCTGGCCGCTACGCAGGCGGAGCCGCCGCTGGAGCTGGGCGCGGAGCTGGGCACGGAGCTTGGGCGGGAGGACGGCGGCGAGCCGGATTTTTTGCTGGAGGACACCGTGGCGCAGGACGGTCTGGATTCCGCCGCAGAGCGGACGGCCGCGGCGACGCGCACGGAGGAACTATCGCCGGAGGCCGGCACGGAGGCCAGGCAGGAGGACGAGGGCGAACATGTGCCGGAGTGGTCGCCGGAGGATACCGCCATTCACTTCAATCTGGGTGCTGCCGAGGAACATGCGGGCTCGCCCGCCGAAGCCCCGGAAGGGTCGCCGCAGGCGGGCGGCACGGATACCGGCCAGCCGCAGGAACTGGAGCCGGAGGATGTCACCTCTTATTACCATCGCACGCTTGCCTCGGAACGGATCGTCGCGCCCACGCAAACCCAGGAAGACGTGTTGCAAACGATCCAGGACGCCATAGGCCGCAAGGAGTGGGACCAGGTCGTTGCCACCCTGACGGAATACATCGCCCTGAATCCGAATCACTCCGAAGTCTATAAAAACCGCGCCGCCGCCTATGCCGAGCAAGGCGAGTTCGACCTTGCCATATCGGACTACAACAAGGCGCTGAAGTTGTCCCCCAGGTATGCCGAAGCCTACAAAAGCCGCGGCGCCGCGTATGCCGCCAAGGGCGATTACAACCATGCCATATCGGATTACGGCAGGGCGCTGAAGTTGTCCCCCAGGTATGGCGATGCGTACAGAAATCGCGCGGCCGCCTATGTAGAGAAAGGCGAATACGAGCGCGCCATATCGGACTACGACAAGGTGGTGAGGCTGGCGCCGAAGGATGCCGAGACGTACAAGAATCGCGGCGTCGCGTATGCAGGCCAGGGCGCATACGATTTTGCCCTGACGGATTTCGACAAGGCGATAGCGCTGGCGCCGCAGGATGCCGGGGTGTACAGAAAGCGCGGCGCCGCCTATGCCGGCAAGGGCGACTATGAGCGCGCCATATGGGATTACGACCAGGCGCTGGAAATGGCGCCGGAGAATGCCGAGGCTTACTACGGCCGCGGCGCCGCGTATGCCGGCAAGGGCGAGCGCGAACGCGCCCTGCAAGATTGCGACAAGGCGCTGGAGTTGGACCCGGAGGATGCCGAGGCGTACAAGAGCCGCGGCGCCGTATATGCCGGCCAGGGCGAGCGCGAACGCGCCCTGGCGGACTACGACCGGGCGCTGGCGCTGGCGCCGCAGGATACCGAGGCGTACAAGAGCCGCGGCGCCGTATATGTCGGCCAGGGCGAGTACGCGCGCGCCCTGGCGGACTACGACCGGGTGTTGGTGCTGGCGCCGGGGGATGCCGGGGCGTACCAGGGCCGCGGGCAGGCGTATTTCCGCAAAGGCGATTATGCGCGCGCCCTGGCGGACTACGACCGGGTGTTGGAGCGGGCCCCCAGGGATGCCGGGGCCTACAAAAATCGCGCGGCCGCCTATGCCGCGAAGGGCCAGCATAACCGCGCCATAGAGGATTACGGGCGGGCGCTGGGCTTGGCCCCGAAAGATGCCGAGGCGTATAGGAATCGCGGCGCCGCGTATGCCGGCAAGGGCGACTATGAGCGCGCCGTAACGGACTGCGGCAAGGCGCTGGAGTTGGACCCGGAGGATGCCGAGGCGTATGGCAATCGCGCCGCCGCGCATGCCGCCATGGGCGATCATGCCCGTGCCATATCGGACTACAACAAGGTTCTGGAGCGGATGCCGGAGGATGCCGGGGCGTACTGCGATCGCGGCGCCGCTTACGTCGCGCGGGGCGAGTACGATTACGCCATAGAGGATTGCGACAAGGCGCTGGAGTTGGCGCCGGAGAATGTGGCGGCATATAAGAGCCGCGGGCTCGCGCATGCCGGCAAGGGCGATTACACCTGGGCCGTATCGGATTGCAACAAGGCGCTGAAGCTGGCGCCGGAGGATGTGGCGGCGTACAAGAATCGCGCCTTCGTTTACATCCGCAGGGGCGATTACGCGCGGGCCATCAAGGACTGCGACAAGGCGCTGAAGCTGGCGCCGGAGGATGCCGAGGCGTACAAGAGGCGCAGCGCCGCGTATGCCGCCAAGGGCGATTACGACCGCGCCATCAAGGACTGCGACCGGGCGCTGGAGTTGAACCCGGAGGACGTCGAGGCATACAAGGGCCGCGGCGCCGCCTATGCCGGCAGGGGCGACTACGACCGCGCCATAGCCGACTGCGGCAAGGCGCTGGAGTTGAACCCGGAGGATGCCGAGGCATACAAGAATCGCGGCGCCGCCTATGCCGGCAGGGGCGATTACGACCGCGCCATAGCGGATTGCGACCGGGCGCTGGAGTTGGCGCCGGAGGATGCCGAGGCGTACTACGACCGCGGCAATGCCCATGCCCGGGAAGGCGACTACGGCCGTGCCATAGCGGATTATTCCAGGGCGCTGGAGTTGGCGCCGGGGAACGATGCGGCGTATTACAACCGCGGCACCGCTTATATCAATAAGGGCGACTATGAGCGCGCCATAGCGGATTATTCCAGGGCGCTGGAGTTGGCGCCGGAATATGTCGCGGCGTACTACAATCGCGGGCTCGCGTATGCCGGCCAGGGCGATTACGACCGCGCCGTAGCGGACTACGAACAGGCGCTGGAGTTTGCCCCGGAAAATGCCAAGGCGTATTACAACCGCGGCACCGCTTATGTCCGGCGGGGCGATTACGACCGCGCCATAGCCGATTACGACAAGGTGCTGGAGTTGGACCCGGAGAATGCCGGGGCCTATAACAATCGCGGCGCCGCTTATGTGGGCAGGGGCGATTATGACACCGCCATATGGGACTACGACAAGACGCTGGAGCTGGCGCCGCGGGATGCCGCGGCGTACTACAACCGCGGCGCCGCTTATGCCGGGCAAGGCAAGCATGACCGCGCCATAGCCGATTACGCCAGGGCGTTCAAGAACGACAAGGACGGCGCCGTTTCCCGTTTTTCCCCCTTCGATGCCTTCTTTATCCTGTCCTCCGACGATATGCCTTCGCAGCGGCGGGCGGGGATGTTCCAGCGGTTTAACGAGTTAAGGCGCGCGATTCGGGGTTTGCAGCGGGAGGCCTTTGCGGAATCCATGGGGCGCACCGAGCGCGCCGCGTACGCGGTGCATTACACGTCGGCGGCCGTCCTGCGTCCCCTGGTGGATGCGGCAGGCAGGTTTCGTCTCTACAACGCGGCGAGCATGAGCGACCCGCAAGAAGGCCAGGCCATGTTTGCGGCGATGGACAAGGGCGACGATTGGCGCCGGGAGTTTTACGGAGAGGATGACGGGCGCCTGGAATACAGCGCGGTCTATGTCGGCAGTTTTCTCCCCGGCCGGGAGTCCGGCGCGGACGACACCGGCGCGGCGGGCGACTCGGACACGGAAGACGCGCTGCCCTGGTGGCGCCTTTACGGCACGGACCGGGGGCGCGAGGCAGCGGGGTGCAGCCTGAGTTATCCGCGGCGGCTGTTTGCGCGGGAGGCGCTTGCCGATTCCGTTTTCAGCGCCATGCTGCCCTACGCGACGGGCAGCGTGGCCGCCGTGGCGCAGGCATCTCCGCCGGCGCTGTTTGCGGTCTTCTACGAGGATGAGCTGGAAAAGATACGCGGCCCGTTGGGCGAAATGCAGGCTGCCCTGGAGAATATCCTGAAGCTTAAGCAGGAAGAAAAATACCGGGAATATGCGTCGTTCATCAACGCCTGCACCCGCGGCCTGCTGGACGAGGCGCGCTTTTTGTTCAAGCGCCGTCGCGACCCGCGGGAACGGGAAGTGCGCCTGGTGCGGATGCGCTATCTGTTGCCCGAAAAGACGGAACCCGCCATCGAGTGCGAGTACGCCGAGGGCGGCGAGTGTCCCCGGCTCTACGTGGAATTGCCGCCGGAGTTTCGCCCCGCAAAGATAACCCTCGGCCCGCTGGCGAAAACCCCCGGCGCCTGGGCCTCTTTCATCGCGCGCATCCAGCGCCCCGGCGAAACGATCGCGGTCCGGCGCTCCAGGCACTCCCTGCCGCCGCCGGGATCGTCCCCGGAGTCGTCGCATGACCCGTAAGGGATTGTTGCCCGCTGCCGGCGCTGTCGCATGATGCAAAACATGTGAAAAGTTTTCTGCTGGCCGCGTTGACCCTGGTTGCGGCGGGGGCGGCCCAGGGGCAGGCCGTTCTCGACGCCGCCGCTGCCGACGACTCTGAACGCGGCTGGTCGTTCGACCCTTTTATGGATAAAACCGGCGCCGGACGCCTGGAGATGGTCGTCTATGAGTCGCCTCCCGACAGGGGGGACAGCATGCTCGGCATAGGTTGCGAACGCCTGTACGTGAATACCCGGCATTGGCCCAGGTCCAGCGTCCCGGTGCGGATCGGCGAGAGCGAGGAGACCTACCCGGTGCGGCGCCCGGGGCCGCATATTCTGGAGTTCGGCGCACGGGACACGGCGGCAATTATTGCGCGCATGGCGGCAGCCGCCGGGCAGGGCGTGGGGCATGTACGCTTCGACGGCAGGCGCTACCCGTTGCGGAATTTCCTTGCGGCCCGCGAGCGGCACGGCTGGTACTGCGCTCGCGGTTGGGTATTCGACCCCGTTATGGATAAAGGCGTCGCCAGACCCCCCCTGGTGATGACTGTCCATGACCATGAGTCGTCTCCCGACAGGGGGCATACCAATCTCGGCATAGATTGCAAATCCCTGGGCATTAATACGCTGCATCGGTCCAGGCGCAGCGTCCCGGTGCGGATCGGCGAGAGCGAGGAGACCTACCCGGTCCGGAACCCGGTGCCGTATAGGCTGGAGTTCGGCGCACGGGACACGGCGGCAATCATTGCGCGCATGGCGGCAGCCGCCGGGCAGGGCGTGGAGCATGTACGCTTCGACGGCAGGCGCTACCCGTTGCGGAATTTCCTTGCGGCCCGCGAGCGGCACGGCCGGGCCTGCGCCCGTGCCGCCGAATACGCACCACTCCCCCCTTGAGGGGGAGTCGGCAAGACGAGGGCGCAAGCCCGAAGTCGCGCCGGTGGGGGGAATATCGAAAGCGCCTCCATCGCCCCACCGCCCAGGAGAACCTGTATAGGCAACCGCAAGGGCCGCCTACCCCCCACCGCAGCAGCCGGCGCCTGGCGGCTTGGCTGCTGCGACTC
>JAPPQA010000021.1 GCA_028817255.1 Gammaproteobacteria bacterium
GGAGCGCGAGGCGCGCGCTTTCTATGCGGGATTCCGGCTTTCGCCGGAATGACACATAGAGGGAGCCGAAATGACATGGAGGAGGCCGGAATGACATGGAGGAGGCCGGAATGACGGGGGAGGCCGGAATGACGGAAGGCAACATATAAATGACGGAAGGCAGCATATAAATGGCGAGGATGGGAGTCTTTTCCCCTCGATTGCGTAACGGCTTGCGGGAGCGTCCCGGGGGCGCCCCGGCGCCGCCGTGCGCCCGCCGGTGCGCGCATGCTATGGTGGACGGGCCCCGCCCCTGCGCGGCGCCGTGGCAAAGGCGCGTCTTTACGATGGCATCGTCGCCCGCTCGGCAGGCGCGTCCGGTGTCCGCGACGGCGGCGGCAGGGGGAGAATCGGTCCGTCATGTCGAAAAAACCGCAATGCCGGCAAGGGCCGGAAGCCGATCGTGGCGAGCCGCCGGGCGAGGCGCAGGCCGCCCTGTACGCCCTGCTGGAACTGATGCGGCGCCTGCGCGACCCGCAACGCGGCTGCCCCTGGGACCGGAGCCAGGATTTCCGCAGCATCGCGCCCCATACCATCGAAGAGGCCTACGAGCTGGCCGAGGCCATTGAGCAGGGCGACATGCCGGGCGTGCGCGAGGAACTGGGAGATCTGCTGTTTCAGGTGGTCTTCTGCGCCCGCCTCGGCCAGGAGGCCGGCGCCTTCGATTTTGCCGACATTGCCAAGGGCCTGCATCGCAAGTTGGTGCGCCGCCACCCGGCGTTGTTCGCGGCCGGCGGCGCGGCCCCCGTCCCGGGCGGCCGGGAGGAGCTGAAGGCCCGTGAGCGGCAACGCCGCTTCAGGCAGAGCGGGGCCGGCCGCCCCGGCGTGCTGGCGGGCGTGTGTCGCCGCCTGCCGGCGCTCAGCCGGGCCGCCAAGCTGCAACAACGGGCCGCCGCCGTGGGTTTCGACTGGCCCGCTGCCGCGCCGGTGCTGGCCAAACTGGAGGAGGAAATAGCCGAACTGCGCCAGGTATTGCCGCCGTCTGCCGACCGGGAGGCGCAGGCCGACGAACTGGGAGACATCCTGTTCGTCTGCGCCAACATCGCCCGTCACCTGGACCTGGACCCGGAGGCCGTCCTGCGCCGCGCCAACCGCAAGTTCGAGCGGCGCTTCGCCCACATCGAGCGGCGGTTGGCGGCGCGGGGCCGGACGCCCGCCGACGCCGGCCTCGAAGAGATGGAGGCATTGTGGCGGGAGGCGAAGGAGGAGGAACGGCGGCAGGCCGGGGCGGGCGCCGCCGCCCCCGGCGCTGCCGGGGAGGCCGGCCTGCAGGCCGCAGCGGAAGAGACCTAGGACTGCGCTGCGTTTTCCCCGCCGCTGATCATCGCATAGGCGGAGTGATTGTGGATGGACTCGAAATTCTCCGCCGCCACGGTGTAGGAGAGGATGCGCGGCTCCCGGTTCAGCCGTAGCGCGAGGTCGCGCACGATGTCTTCCACGAAGCGGGGGTTGTCGTAGGCGCGTTCGGTCACGTGTTTCTCGTCGGGACGCTTGAGCAGGCCGTACAGCGGGCACGAGCCCGCCTGTTCCGCCCACTCGATCAGTTCCTCCACCCAGATGAAATCCCGCAACCGCACCTGCAACGAGATGTGCGAGCGCTGGTTGTGGGCGCCGTAGTCGGAGATCTCTTTCGAGCAGGGGCACAGCGAGGTGACCGGCACCTGCGTTTTCACCTCGGTGCAGAGGTGCCCGTCCTTCACCTCGCCGATAAAGGTTACCTGGTAATCCATCAGGCTCTGCACCTTGCTGACCGGCGCCTGCTTGACATGGAAGAAGGGGAAGCTCATTTCGATGCAGCCGCTTTCCGCCGCCAGCATCCGCACCATCTCCCGGATCATGCGCTTGAAGGACTTGACCGAGATCTCGCGGTCGAAGCGGTGCAATACCTCGACGAAGCGCGACATGTGGGTGCCCTTGAATCTATGCGGCAGGCGCACGTACATATTGAAACTGGCGACCGTATGCTGCTCGTGTCCGGAGCGGTCCACGATCACCACCGGGTGCCGGATATCCTTGATGCCGACGCGGTCTATGGGCAGCTGGCGCGTATCCGGCTGGCTTTGGATGTCGGGGATGTCGGCGTGCTCTTTGGCGGTATCGGCGCGTTCTTTTACCAGGCGCATTGAGGAGTCCTCGCTTATGCGGGCCGGGGCCCGCGAAATGCCGCCATCTTACAACAGCGGCGCCGCCGTTGCACGGGCGCGCGCCGCAGGGCAAGCCGTTACGCAATCGAGGGCAAGAAAAGCGGGTCATATGCATCACTCCCCCCTTGAGGGGGAGTCGGCAAGACGAGGGCGCCAGCCCGAAGTC
>JAPPQA010000022.1 GCA_028817255.1 Gammaproteobacteria bacterium
TAGCGGGCGGCGGCGCGGCAGGCGGCGGCGCGGCGGCGGCGCCGGCGCCGGCGTCGTCGAGCCGGGCGATGAGTTCCTGGCTGTTCACCGCCTCGCCCTCCTGCTTCAGGATCTCGGCGAGCACGCCGTCGGCGGGCGCCGGGATCTCCAGGGTGACCTTGTCCGTCTCAAGGTCCACCAGGTTGTCCCCGCGGCGCACCGGCTGGCCCACCTGCAAATGCCAGGCCAGCAGCCGGGCCTCGCTCACCGATTCGGCCAGCGCCGGGACTTTGATCTCGTGCATCACGCGGAATGCCCCGGGGAACGCGCCAAAGGGAGGGACGGCTGGCGGCTGCGGTTCATGCGGATTTTCTCTGCCTTTCCCCGGAGCGATCCGTGGGGTCGGAGGTTTGCAGGGCCATGGCGACGAGCCGCTGCTGCTGCTCCAGGTGCAACGCCCGCGAGCCGCCCGCCGGCGCCGCCGAGCAGCGGCGGCCCGCGTACAGCAGTTTCTGGCGGGCCTTCAAACAGCCCCGCAAGGCCCAGGGCGACTGCATGTAGCTCCACATCCCCTGGTTCTCCGGCTCTTCCTGCGCCCAGGTAATTTCCCTGGCCTGCGGATAACGGCGCAACAGTTGCCGCAGCTCCCGTTCCGGGAAGGGATAGAGCTGCTCGATGCGCAGGATGGCGGTATCCTGAAGCTCTGCCTGCCGCCGCGCCTGCAACAGGTCGTAATACACTTTGCCGGAACAGAGGATCAGCCGGCGCACCGCGTCGGGGTTCAGCTCGTCGCGTTCGTCGAATACGGCGCAAAAGCCGGTGTCGGCGAATTCCTCCACCGGCGAGGCGGAAAGTTGTTGGCGCAACAGGCTCTTGGGAGTCAGCACGATCAGGGGCTTGCGGTAGGGGCGGAGCATCTGCCGCCGCAACAGGTGGAACATCTGCGCCGCCTGGCTGGGCATGCATACCTGCATGTTTTCCTCCGCGCACAATTGCAGCAGGCGCTCCGGGCGCGCCGAGGAATGTTCCGGCCCCTGGCCGTCGTAGCCGTGCGGCAGGAATACGGTCAGGCCGCACAGCCGGGCCCATTTCGCCTCGCAGGAGCTGAGGAACTGATCGAAGATCACCTGCGCCCCGTTGGCGAAATCCCCGAACTGCGCCTCCCATATCACCAGGGCATTCGGCTCGGCGCTGCTGTAGCCGTACTCGAAGGCCAGCACGGCCTCCTCGGAGAGGGTGGAGTCTATGGTCAGAAACGACGCCTGTTCGGGGTGCACATGCTGCAACGGCAGGTGCTTCCTGCCGGTTTCCTGGTCGTACAGCACGGCGTGGCGGTGGAAGAAGGTGCCGCGGCCGCAGTCCTGCCCCGAGATGCGCACGGAGAAGCCCTGCTCCACCAAGGAGGCGCAAGCCAGGGCCTCGGCAAAGCCCCAGTCGGCAGGGGCTTCGCCCGCGCTCATGCGCCGCCGACCGTTCATGATGCGGGCGACGCTGGGGTGCAGCCGGAAGCCCTCGGGGGCGGCGGCGAGGCGCTCGCCGAGGCGGGCGATGTCGGAGCGGGACAGGCGCGTATCCGCGGGCGCGTCCCAGCGGGTGCCGCGGAAAGGTTGGAAATTGATGCGAAACTCGGGATCGCCGTCCTCTTCCGTGGTCTTGGGGCCGGGGCGGTTTTCTTCCAGAGAACGGGTATATTCCTCGGCCATCCGGGCCGGCTCCGCGGGCTCGATCACTCCTTGCGAAACCAGAAGCTCGGCGTAGCGATGGGCCGCGTCGGGGTGCTGGCGGATGCGCCGATACATGATCGGTTGCGTGACGGCCGGTTCGTCCGCCTCGCTGTGGCCGTGCCGGCGATAGCAAACGATGTCTATGACCACGTCCTTGCTGAACGCCATGCGAAATTCCAGGGCCAGGAGGCCGGCAAAGATCAGCGACTCGATATCGTCGGCGTTGACGTGGAATACCGGCGCCTGCACCATCTTGGCCACGTCCGTGCAATAGAGCGTGGAGCGAGCGTCCAGAGGGTCGCTGGTGGTAAAGCCGATCTGGTTGTTGACGATGATGTGCACGGTGCCCCCGGTGGCGTAGCCGCGCGCCTGCGACAAATTGAAGGTCTCCGCCACCACGCCCTGGCCGGCAAAGGCCGCATCGCCATGGATCAGGACCGGGAGCACTTGGCCGCGGACGATATCGCCGCGGCGGTCCTGGCGCGCCCGCACCGAACCCTCGACCACCGGCCCGATGATCTCCAGGTGCGAGGGGTTGAAGGCCAGCGTCAGGTGCACGGACGACTCCGGCAATCGCACATCGGCCGAGTACCCCATGTGATACTTGACGTCCCCGGAGCCGCCATCCGAGCGCGCGCCAAGGTCCTCGAACTCCTGGAACAGCTCTTGCGGCGACTTGCCCAGCGCGTTGACCAACACATTCAGGCGCCCCCGGTGCGCCATGCCGATGACGAACTCCCGCGTGCCGTGCTCGGTGCCGGAGCGGGCGATCAATTGATGCAGCAGCGGGATCAGGCTCTCCCCCCCCTCCAGGGAAAAGCGCTTCTGCCCCACATACCTGTTGTGCAGATATTGCTCCAGGGTCCGGGCGCGCACCAGTTCTTTCAGGATGCGCCGCCGCTCCTCGGGGGAGAACTCGCGGCGGCCGCGGCAGCGTTCCAGCCGCTCCTGGATCCACCGTTTCTGCGCGGTCTCGGTGATGTGCATGTACTCGGCGCCGATATTGTCGCAATAGGTCTGCTGCACGATCTCGCAGATCTCGCGCAACGTCGTCCGGTCGGGGCCGAACAGGGAACCCGTGTCGAACACGGTGTCCATATCCTTTTCCGTGAAGCCGTAATAGCCGGGATGCAACTCTTGCACGTCCGGGCGCTCGTGCTGCTGCAGGGGGTCCAGTTGCGCCTGCCGGTGACCGCGAAACCGGTGCGAGTTGATCAATTGCAGCACGCGGGACTGCTGGTCCGCATCCACCGCCGCCCCGGTGCGCCTGCCCGCCGCCGCCGGCGCGCCGCCGGCCAGGCCGCGAAAGAACTCGCGCCATGCGGGCGCCAGGCTGCCGGGGTCGCGCTGGAAGGCCTCCTGCAAATCCTGCAGGTAGGCGCGGTTGCCCCCGCTCAGACAGTCGTTCGCGTTGTCGGACATGAGTCTTTGCCGCTGTTCGTTTGCCGCTTCCCGGCGGCGCCGCTTCCTGGCGGCGGGCCATCGTTGCCGGATTGCGCGGGCGCAACGGGCCTCGCGCCAAATCCGCGAAAATTCGCTTGCCTTTGCGACCGTCCCCTCATACGGATGCAGTGTATTCCATTCCCGCCGGGCAGGTAAAGAAAAAAGGCGCAGTCAAGGACGCGGGGCGGACGGGGCCCCGGCGCCCGGGCGGCCGCTGCCGCCAGGCACGGACGGGCAACGCCCCGCCGCCGCCGGCGCCTTTGTAATACAATGCGGGAACGCGAAAGTGGCGGAATTGGAAGACGCGCCGGCTTTAGGTGCCGGTGGGGCAACCCGTGAGAGTTCGAATCTCTCCTTTCGCACCAGGCCCAGGCGTGCCGCCGCCCGGGCCGGCAGGCAGGCATGATTCAGGGAGCGCGCCGCGGCGCCGATGAAAGTAACGATCGAAAAGGAGGGGCGTCTCGGGCGCCGGGTAAAGGTGCGGGTCCCCGCGGAACGGCTCGCCTCCGAGGTCGAGGCGCGCCTGCAAAAGCTGTCCCGCACCGCCCGCGTACAAGGGTTTCGCAAGGGGAAGGCGCCCCCGCATATCATGCGCCTGCACTACGGCGACTCCGTGCGGCGCAAGGCCACCGAAGAGCTGGTGCGCGAAACCCTGCAACAGGCGCTGGAGCAGGCCGAGCTGCGCCCCGTCCATACGCCCCAGGTCGAATTGGACGCAGGCGGCACGGAGGAATTGCGCTACACCGCCGTCTTCGACATCCTGCCCGAGATCAAGCTGCGGCCGTTGCAGACGCTGACCCTGGAAAATCCGCAATGCGCGATTAACGAAGAGGATATAGACCGCAGCGTGACGGCCCTGCGTCGCCACCGGCAACGGCTGGAACCGTTGGCGCGGCCGGCACAGGCCGGCGACATCGTAGAATTCGATTACCGCCTGCAGGCGCCGGACGGCAGCGAGGCAAAACAGAACCAGGCGCAATGGCGGACGCAGCGGGTGGAACTGGGCCAGGACGGCGGCCTGCCGGCGAACCTGAACGAGGGCTTGCTGGGGCTGCGGGCGGAGGAAACGCGGCTGCTGCATCTCCGGCAACCGGGGGCGGCCGCCGACGCGCAAGCGCTGCCTTGCCAGGTGCGGGTCCGGGGCGTATTCCGCGGGGTACTGCCGGAAATTGACGAGGACTTCTGCCGCGCGCTGGGGGTAACCGAGGGCGGGTTGCCGGCGTTGCGCCGCGAGGTGCGCCGCAACCTGGAACTGGAGAAGCAACACCGGCTGCGCGGCCTGCTGTGGCGAAACGCATGCCGCGCTCTGGTCGAGGCGCACGAATTCGACGTACCCGAGTCGCTGGTCCGGCGCGAGACGGAACGCGGGCTGGCCCTGGGAATAGCCCCGAAAGATGCCGAACAACAGGCGCGACTACAGGTGCGCGAACAGTTGATCGTAGGCGAGATCGTGCGCCGGCAGGGGCTGCGCCCCGCCCCGGAGCGGGTCCGAGCCCTCCTGGAACAGGCCGCGGCCGGCCACCGCGACCCGCATTCCGTGATCGAGTGGCATTACGCGGACCCGCGCCGCCTGCGGCAATTCGAATCCATGGCCCTGGAAGAGGCAATCGTCGCCCTGTTGCTGGACCAGGCCCGGGTCCGCGAGGTCCAGGTGGATTACGCGCTTCTGACAAACCCGGGCGGTTCGGGTTAAGATGCGCCCCTGGCGGCCACAGGGCCAAAGAGAACGCCGCACAAGAACCGATTCAACTCAGGGCGCGGAGGCTACGCGATGAACGATTCCATGGGATGCGATATGGCGCCCCGCGGACTGAACCTGGTCCCGATGGTGGTGGAGCAGACGCCGCGCGGGGAGCGCGCCTACGACATTTACTCCCGCCTGCTCAAGGAGCGGGTGGTCTTTTTAGTAGGCCCCGTCGAGGACCATGCCGCCAACCTGATCATCGCGCAGCTGCTGTTCCTGGAATCCGAGAACCCCGACAAGGAGATCTACCTGTACATCAACTCGCCGGGGGGCTCCATCTCCGCCGGACTCGCCATCTACGACACCATGCAGTTCGTCAAGCCCCACATCAGCACCATGTGCGTGGGCCAGGCCGCCAGCATGGGCGCGTTGCTGCTGGCAGGCGGCCAGCAGGGCAAGAGGTATTGCCTGCCGCACTCCCGCCTGATGATCCACCAACCCCTGGGCGGCTTCCAGGGGCAGGCTACCGATGTGGACATCCATGCCCGCGAGATCCTCCGGGCCAAGGAGCGCATCCAGGAAATCCTGGTGCGGCACACGGGCCAAAACCTCGAGATCATTCGCCGCGACACCGAGCGCGATTGCTTTATGGGGGCGGAAGAGGCGCGGGAATACGGCTTGGTGGACAAAGTGTTGACGCGGCGCGAAAAGAGCGAAAAGCAATAATGCGCCCCCGGCCTCTCCGCCGAATGCGCCAGTCTTCCGTATGTCCGGGCCTGAATATGCTATTATGTGGGTAACGTCCAGGGAGAAAACTGCGGGCACTGCGACATGAGTGACGGCAACTCAGGCAAAGGAATCAGGAAAAACGACCGCCTATTGTACTGCTCGTTCTGCGGCAAGAGCCAGCACGAGGTGCGTAAGTTGATCGCGGGGCCGAATGTCTTTATCTGCGACGAATGCGTCGGCTTGTGCAACGATATCATCCGCGAAGAGAACGAAGAGAAATCGCCGTTAAACAAGGGCAATACTCTTCCCAAGCCCCGCGAGATAAAAAAGATCCTGGACGAGTACGTGATCGGCCAGGAGGAAGCCAAAAAAATCCTCTCGGTAGCGGTTTACAACCACTACAAGCGCATGGAACAGGGGGTCAATCGCCCTCCCGACGTCGAGATCGCCAAGAGCAACGTGCTGTTGATCGGCCCCACCGGCAGCGGCAAAACCCTGCTGGCGGAGACGCTGGCCCGGTTGCTGAATGTCCCTTTCACCATCGCCGACGCTACGACCCTGACGGAAGCCGGGTATGTAGGGGAAGACGTGGAGAACATCATCCAGAAGTTGCTGCAGAAGTGCGACTACGATGTCGAAAAGGCGCAAACCGGCATCGTATATATAGACGAGATCGACAAGATCTCCCGCAAATCGGACAACCCCTCCATCACCCGGGATGTGTCCGGCGAGGGGGTGCAACAGGCGCTGTTGAAACTGATCGAGGGCACGGTCGCGGCCGTGCCGCCGCAGGGGGGGCGCAAGCACCCGCAACAGGAATTCCTGCAAGTGAACACGGCGAACATTCTGTTCATCTGCGGCGGCGCCTTTGCGGGGCTGGACAAGATCATTCAGGAGCGCTCCGAGAAGAGCGGGATCGGCTTCGTCGCCGAGGTAAAGGGAGAATCGCAAAGGAAGACCGCCGCCAAGATCCTGGCTACCACGGAGCCGGGAGACCTGATCAAATACGGGCTGATCCCGGAGTTCGTGGGACGCCTGCCAGTCGTCGCCGTGCTCCAGGAGCTGGAAGAATCCCAGCTGGTGCGCATCCTGATCGAACCGCGCAACGCGCTGACCCGGCAGTACTCGAAGTTGTTCGAGATGGAGGGTTCCGAGATCGAGTTCCGGGAGGAGGCGCTGCGGGAGGTGGCGCACCGGGCCATGGAACGCAAGACCGGCGCCCGCGGTCTGCGCTCCATACTTGAAACCGCCCTGCTCGACACCATGTATGAATTGCCGTCACTGAACAAAGTGTCGCGGGTACTGGTGGACGCCGCCGCGATCCGCGGGGAATCCCCGCCACTGCTGATCTACCATGGCGGCGGCAACATCCAGCAGGCAGCGTCGGACTAGGACCGTTGCCCCGGGGATACGGACGGGAACGGAAATGCTAAAGCATAAGGAGGCAACCGAATGAAAGAACAGAAGACGCCCAAACTCAAGTTGCCCACATGGCTGCCGCTCCTGCCGCTGCGGGACGTGGTGGTTTATCCGCACATGATCATCCCGTTGTTCGTCGGCCGCGAAAAATCGGTACGCGCCCTGGACAAGGCCATGAACAACAACAAGCAGATCGTGCTGGTCACGCAGAAGCAGGCATCCGAGAACGACCCGGGGGCGAAAGATCTCTACTCCATAGGCATCCTGGCCAATATCCTGCAGTTGCTCAAATTGCCCGACGGCACCATCAAGGTGCTGATCGAGGGCGTGCAACGGGTGCAAATCGCGCATCTGATCGAGGACGAAAACGACGGGCACTTCTCGGTGCAGACCCAGGCCCTCAAGGAAACGCAGGCCGACGAACGGGAAATGGAGGCGCTGATGCGCTCCCTGGTGGGGCAGTTCGACCAGTATGCCAAATTGCACAAGAAGATCCCTCCCGAAGTGCTGTCTTCGCTGAGCGGCACGGACGACCCGGGCCGGTTGGCGGATGCCATCGCCGCGCACCTGGCGGTCAAGATCGAGAACAAACAGGCGGTGCTGGAACACGTGAACCTGAACGCGCGCATCGAGTACCTGATCAAATTGCTGGAATCCGAGATCGAGGCCCTGCAGATCGAGAAGCGGATCCGCGGCCGCGTCAAGTCGCAGATGGAGAAGAGCCAGCGCGAGTACTATCTCAACGAGCAGATGAAGGCCATTCAGCGGGAACTCGGCGAGTCGGACGCGCCGGGCGAGATCGAGGAACTGGAGGAGAAGATCAAGAAGGCGGGCATGAGCAAGGAGGCGAAGAAAAAGGCCACGTCGGAATTAAACAAGTTGAAAATGATGTCGCCCATGTCGGCCGAGGCGACCGTGGTGCGCAATTACATAGACTGGCTGGTCAACGTGCCGTGGAAGCAGCGGTCCAAGACCTGCAACGATCTGGCGCAGGCGGAAAAGGTGCTGGAAGAAGACCACTACGGACTGGAAAAGGTCAAGGAACGCATTCTCGAACACCTGGCCGTGCAACAGCGGATTCGGAAAATGAAGGGCCCGATTCTGTGTCTGGTCGGCCCCCCGGGGGTGGGAAAGACTTCCCTGGGCCGGTCCATCGCGCGGGCTACCGGGCGCGAGTTTGTGCGCATGTCCCTGGGCGGGGTGCGGGACGAGGCCGAGATCTGCGGCCACCGCCGCACCTATATCGGTTCCCTGCCCGGCAAACTGATCCAGTGCATGGCGAAGGTGGGCAAGAAAAACCCGCTGTTTCTGCTGGACGAAGTGGACAAAATGACCACCGATTTTCGCGGCGACCCCGCCTCCGCCCTGCTGGAAGTGCTGGACCCCGAGCAGAACCACGCCTTCAATGACCATTACCTGGAGGTGGACTACGATCTGTCGGAGGTGATGTTCGTCACCACCGCCAATAACAGCATTCACATCCCATTGCCGCTACTGGACCGGATGGAGGTGATTCGGCTGTCCGGCTACACGGAAGAAGAAAAGGTGCATATCGCCCTCAAGTACCTTATCCCCAAGCAGTTCCAGGCAAACGGCCTGAAGGGAAAAGAACTCTCCTTTCGCGGCGCAGCCATCCGGGACATCGTCCGCCACTACACGCGGGAGGCGGGAGTGCGCAACCTGGAACGGGAAATCGCCAAGATTTGCCGCAAAACCGTCAAGCATATCCTGAGCCGCAAAGGGCGCGCGCAGGCGGCGCGGACGGTGACCCCGCGCCGCCTGGAATCGCTGATCGGCATCCAGCGCTTTCGCTACGGGCGCGCGGAGGAACAAGACCGTATCGGGCAGGCCACCGGCCTGGCCTGGACCGAGGTCGGCGGCGACCTGCTGACCATCGAGGTCGCCGTCGTGCCCGGCAAGGGCAAGGCGGCGCAGACCGGAAAACTGGGCGACGTGATGAAGGAATCCATCCAGGCGGCCATGACCGTGGTGCGCGGGCGCAGCGAGACCATTGGCCTGGACGCGGAATTTTTCCAAGCGCACGATTTTCATATCCATGTCCCGGAAGGCGCCATCCCCAAGGACGGCCCCAGCGCCGGCGTCGCCATGGTCACCGCCCTCGTGTCCGTGCTGGCCAATATTCCGGTGCGCGCCAATGTCGCCATGACCGGCGAGATCACCCTGCGCGGCGAAATCCTGCCCATCGGCGGGCTGAAAGAAAAATTGCTGGCCGCCCTGCGCGGCGGCATAGACACCGTGATCATACCCAAGGAAAACGAGCGCGAGCTGGCCGAAATACCGAAAAACATCTTGCAGAACCTGGATATCCGGCCCTTGCGCTGGATTGACGAACTGCTGGAGGTGGCCTTGCAACGGCCGATACGGCTGTATCCGCCGGGGAAAAAGCGGGGCAAATCTCTGGAGATGATCGAAGCCGCCGCTTCAGGGCAAAAAGAGAAGCCGCCGCACACGCCGCCCCGCCACTAAAGCGCAGCGGTCCCATCGGGCGCGAGACCACGAGGAAGGGGACGGCTGCGACAGTGGGCAAATGATGCAATTCATTAGAGCAATGCCCGAATGGCTTGGCGCTGCATTGATTGCGGCGGAACAGGCCGTGTAAAAACCCCGAACATCCAGAACCGCCCGAAAAAACTACCCACAGGCACGGCAAATATCCGCCATTCCCGCGCAGCAGGCCGTGTAAAAACCATTCGCTTTTTTGGAAGTGGGGAAACAGTGCTCTGTCATTCCGGCCTCCCCTCTTGTCATTCCGGCGAAAGCCGGAATCCCGCGCAAATACAGCGCGGAACGCGCACATTGCAGAACCTGACGGCCGCCCCTCCCTTCATGGGATATTTCTGCAAAGGAGCGCGAGACGCGCGCTTTCTATGCGGGATTCCGGCTTTCGCCGGAATGACATGGAGGAGGCCG
>JAPPQA010000023.1 GCA_028817255.1 Gammaproteobacteria bacterium
TAATCCAAGCCGTGCTTCTGCATGCGGTAGCGCAGGGTCATGCGCGTGACGCCCAGCTCCCGGGCGGCCCGGGAGACGTTGCCCTCGCTACGCTCCAGGGCATCCGCAATCAATTTGCGCTCCATCGCGTCCAGGGTGTTGCCGGCGGCAGGCGCATCGGAGGGGGGCGCATCGGAGGGGGGCGGCGCGGCGGCTTCGGGGGCAGCTTCCGGGGCGGCCCCCGCGGCCGGCGGCGCGGCGCCGGCGCCTGCCGCCGCGGGCAGGGCCAGCCCGGCCGCATCTATGACGCCGTTGCCCAACAACACGGCCCGCTCGATCATGTGGCGCAATTCGCGCACGTTGCCGGGCCAGTGATAATCCTTGAGCCGCTCCCGCGTCCCCGACTCGAAGCGCGCCGACGACAGACCGTAGCGGCGGGCGGTGCGCCCGGCGAAATGATCCGCCAGCAGCAGGATATCGTCGCCGCGCTCGCGCAACGGGGGCAGGCGCACGTTGAGCACGTTCAAGCGGTAGTAGAGATCCGAACGGAAACTGCCCTCCCCGGCCATGGTCATCAGGTCGCGGTTGCTGGCGGCGATAAACCAGGACGCCACCGGCCGCTCCCGCGTGGAGCCCACCCGCCGCACCGCGCGCCGCTCCAGCACCGCCAGCAGCTTGGCCTGCAACTCCAGCGGCACCTCGCCGATCTCGTCCAGAAACAAGGCGCCGTCCTCCGATGCCTCGATCAGACCGGTGCGGGAGACATGCGCGCTGGTAAAAGCGCCCTTCTCGTGTCCGAACAGTTCGGCCTCGATCAGATCCTTGGGCAGGGCGGCGCAGTCCACGTGCACGAAGGGGCTCTCCCGCCGCGCGCTCAGAGAATGCAGCAGGCGGGCGGCCAAGTCCTTGCCGGCCCCGGTCTCGCCGGTGAGCAGCACGGTGGGCGGCGGCCCCTCGGCGCCGCGGGTCAATCTGGCGATATTGCGCAGCTGCTCGCGCGCCGCGGCCATCGCGGGGGATTCGCCCAGCAGACCCTCCCGTTCGGCCCCCCGGCGTTCGCGGGCGCTGGAGTAATCCAGCCGGCGGCGCATCTCGTCGCGGCTCAATACCCGCTCGATATGGATTTGCAGCTCGTTCAGGTCGAAGGGCTTCTTGAGGTAGTCCGCGGCCCCCAGTTTCATCGCCTCCACGGCGTCCTCCACCTCCCCGTAAGCGGACATCACCAGCACCGGGATGCCGGCGGCGTCCTCCTCCTGCCGCTCGCGCAGTTGCTGCAAAAATTCCAGCCCGGAGCCGTCTGGCAAACGCATGTCGAGCAGCACCAGGTCCGGCGCGAAGGCGCGGAGGCCCTCCCCGGCCTCGCGCAACGTGCCGGCGCATTCGCTGACGAAGCCGTTCCTGGCCATGCGCTTGCGCAGGGCCTTGGCGAACACTTTTTCGTCCTCGACGATCAACACCCGGCGGGGCTGGTCGGCAGGGCGCCCGGAACCGGCGGCGGGCGCCGCTGCTTTTGCCGTCACGCCGCCGCTCCCGCCGCCGAGGCGACGATCCGCACCTGGGCGCCGCCCCGCGGACCGCGGGCGAAGCTCAGCTCCCAGCCGTGGCTCTGGCAGATCTTGAAGGCCACCGGGATGCCCAGCCCCGTGCCGAAGCGCTTGCTGCTGGGCCCCGGCGACAGATCCGCCGGCGCGGGGTCGAAGGGCAGGCCGGGGCCCTGGTCTTCGATCCGCAGCAGCGCCTGCCGCGCGTCCGCCTGCCCTGCGAGCTCGACTCCCACCACCAATTCGCCGCCCTCGGGAGAGGCGTCCACGGCATTGGCCAGCAGCCCGTAGAGCGCCTGTTCCATGAGGTCGGGATCTGCCCGCAGGCGCAACTCGCGGTCCCACGGCTCGCGGCGCAACCGCAGGCGCTTGCCGGCCAGCCGGTCGTCCAGCATCTTGAGCGGAGTGTCCAGCAAATCAACGGCGCGGCAAGCGACCAGCCGCGGCTGCAAGGGATGCAGGTAGGAAACCAGCGCGCTGACCCAGCGCCCCAGACGGTCTATGGTGTCCAGGATCGCCCGGCAACTCTCCTGCCGGTCTTCCTTGTCGTCGCTGTCCTCGAGCACCTGGGCCGTCGCCCGCAGGCTGGCCAGGGGATTGCGGATATTGTGCGCCACCACCGGCACCAGGGCGCCCAGGGCCGCCTGGCGCTCGTTGCGAATCTGCGCGTCCCGGCTGTGCGCCAACTCTTCCGACATGTAGTTCAACGCCCGCGCCAGCCGCGCCACCTCGCGCACGCCCTCCACCTGCAAGCGGTGTTCCAGGTCGCCGCCGCTGACCCGCCCGGCGTCCCGGGTCAGGCGCCGCATGGGCCGCATGAAATCCCGTACCAGCGTCCTGCGGGTGAACCACACCAATGCCACGCCGACGGCCAGCAGCACCGGGAACAGGGCGGCGGCTACCGCGATCCGGCGGCCGAGGTCCCGGCTCAGGCGCTCGCGCTCCTCGTGCAACAAGAGCCGAAAGCGGCGGTGCAGGGCATCGAAGTCGGCGGCCATGCGCGCGGCGAATCCCGGGTTCAGCATTTGGATGCGCGATTGCGCGACATACGGATCCGAGAACACCTGGTTCATGTCTTTTTGCGCCAGGCTGTACCGCTGTTGCAGCGCCTGCACCGCCTCGTCCTCGGGACGGCTGCCGGCATTGCGGCGCATCTCGTTGAACAACTCGTCCAGGCGGCGATCCAGGGCGGTGTAGTTTGCGAGGGCGCCGGGGTCTTCCAGCAGCCGCGCCCGAACCAGAAACTGGAGCTGCCGCGACAACGCGCCGCGCGCCTGTTCGTTCAACAGCAACAAACGGTTGACGCGCGCCGAATCGTGGGCGCCCTGGCGCCAGAAAGAGTAAGACAGGGCCCCCAGCGCGCCCGAGAGAATAAACAGAAACAGCAGTGCCATCTCGTAGGCCAGTACCAGGCTGCCCAATGATCGCGTTCCGGACATTTCCTCCACTCCTTCCGTGCCGCCCCTGCGCCCGCCTCCCGCAACGGCCAACGAATAGGGCGCGCATCCGCTGCGCCCGCGCGTAATCGTAACCGGGATTCGTGCTAACATGAACCGATAATCGTTGCCGCGAGGGAAATAACATTTTCGTCATGCGCTCTGCCATGCGACCGAAGCGTAACGCGATGCATCCGGCGAGGCGGCCGGTCGTTGCCGCACTCGCGCTGGCGGCGGCCAGTTGCGGGGGCGGCGGTGGTGGGGGCGGCACGCCCGCCGCGGAAAGGATCGGTACTCCCACCGCGGCTACGCTGGGCCAGGAGCGCGCGACCTTGCAAACCGGCGAATTCCTGGGCTCGTCCAGTCTCGAAAGAGACCGGAGCGCCCTGCTCGCCATCAAGGCCGATGCCGCCTACAGCCGGGGCTGGACCGGGGCCGGTTCGCTGGCATTGGTCATGGACAGCGGCATAGACGCCGCACACCCCGAATTCCAGGGCCAGATCGAGGCCGCCATGGACCTCACCGACGACAGCGGCGCCGCCAATGACCCTGACGGCCATGGCACCGGCGTCGCATCCGTATTGGCCGGACGACGCCATTACGACAGGCCCGGCACTTGCGGCTCCTCGGGTTCCGGACTCCCGTTTTGCTTCATGCATGGCGTCGCCTTCGACGCCAAACTGCTGGTCGCAAAAGTGACCGCATCCCGCACCCCCAGGATTGATATTGCAACCGAGTTGACCGCCGAATTGAGACGCTGGAACCGCGCCTTGTCCTGGGGAGAGGCCCAGGGCGCCACCGTCGCCAACC
>JAPPQA010000024.1 GCA_028817255.1 Gammaproteobacteria bacterium
CACATTGCAGCGTCTGGCGGCCGCCCCTCCCTTACAAGGAGCGCGAAGCGCGCGCTTTCTATGCGGGATTCCGGCTTTCGCCGGAATGACGAGGTGGTGACATGGGAATGGCGGAGTAGGCTTTATACGCTGGATGCCCATAGGGTTTCTGCACAGACTGGAAAGCCGGAATCCAGCAGAAAAAGAGCGCGGGACGCGCGCGTCAGTTCGCTTGATACAGCATGATTAAATTTCCGCAGGTGTCGTCAAACACCGCCGAAGACGCGCCTCCGCAGGTTACAACTTCGGTGCGAAACTGCACCCCCTGCCGCTTCAAACGCGCACATTCCTTTGCCACATCGTCAACCAAAAACGCGGTAAGCGGAATCCCCTCATCGTAAAGCGCGCGTTTGTAAGTTTTGGTCGGCGGATGCTCGCCGTTTGGCTCTAACATCAATTCAGCACCGTCCGGCTCGGTTTTGGAAACCAAGGTGATGAGGCGCGTATCGCCCATCGGCTCGTCGCGCTTTTTGACAAAGCCCAAAACGTCCGTATAAAACGCGAGTGCCTTGTCCAAATCCGAAACGAAGACGCTGGTCAGTTTGATTTTCATCACGCCAATTCCCGCTCTTCGCCCTCGCCCACGCCGGGCTTGAGGTGTATTTCGTGATGCCCCTTAGCAGCCGGCGCCTGACGGCTTGTCTGCTGCGACTCCCCCTTCAGGCGGGAGCGATGGGAAGAGCGTGGCGCCCGCCGCTCCCATGGCGGCATGGCGCTCAGAACCACTGCAAACCCTCGTGCAGAATCCGGTAGATGTTGGCGATGGTCATGTAGTAGAGGGCGCCGATCGCCAGGATGACCGGGATGCTGACGGCGTCCGGCACCAGCCGCCGCTGGCGGATGACGTAAATCGAAATCAGGACGAACGGCACTATGAGACAGAAGAAATCCAACGCGAAAGCCGTTGCCAGCGAAAACGTGGCGAAAAACCAGGGCGCGGCGACGGCCAGGCCGCCGGCCAGCCACACGACCAGAACCGCAAGCGAGACATAGAACTTGTTCATTTTTCAGGCTCTCCTTATGAGGCATGAAGGCGGAACGCCGCCAGCGCGCCGTCCGCGTGCGTTTGCCGCCCGGCGTATCCGCATTATGGCACATCGCCGCCGGATAGGTCATGACTTTTCTTTTATCCCTCTTTATCCTGCCAGTATCGCTTTACTTTCTTGAAGTAATTCATCCGCTCATTTATTTTTAGAATTTCCTTCGGGTAGAAATCAAGCAAGTTAGCGCACATGTCGAGCATCCAGTCTTTGCGCTTGTTCCCTGGCAATACGGTAACCACATTAGCGTTTGCGATTTGAATCTGCCCCCAGCCGAGAGCGCCAAGCGTAAGACAATTCCAGGAAAGAAATTCTATCGGAACAAATGTAACCTTATCAACGATTACCTTTAAATCTTCCGCCCGGTAGTCAGTTTTTAATATAGTGAAGTAGTTGTTGTCGTCTTCGTAAAATCGGGAAAGCCTTTCAACCGAGGTAAGATTCGGCATACTGAATTGCGTATCGAGCCGATGCGTTTTTACATCTACAACATAATAAAAATCGTCTTTGTCCGCGAATGCGATATCGGCCATTGCCCGACGCGCAAATTGGGCCGAGTATCCCTTGGACAGATTGCCCAGTATTTCGCCGAAGTTTTCAACAAGGATATTTTCTATTGCATCGCCAACGGCGCGTGGATTGTTGATTGTGCTGGACGACAGGAATTCGTTTTGTTTGTTGAGAAAACGCTTAATTTCACTTGCTATGTTTTTGTATGTGTCCGTATGGAATATTTTACTTTTCCGTATCACGGCAATTTATCGCTGAACAAGGGTGTCTGAATTTCTGGCTTGCTCTTATTTCCGTTGTTGCCGTTCAATTGTTCATAGAGGGTATTGCGCTCCCAGAAAACATCGTCGGAGTAACCCTGAATGGTTTTGTCCGATTCCGCTATTGCAAGGCGTTTTTCAGCCAGACAACCATAGAGTTCGTCTATCTCGATTCCCACATAGCGCCGTCCCAGTTTTTTTGCAACTACCGATGCAGTGCCCGATCCAAGAAATGGATCGAAGACTACGTCTCCCGGTTTCGAGCTTGCGAGCAGAATCTTGGCAACCAGTTTTTCTGGTTTCTGCGTTGGATGATCCGTGTTTTCCGGCATGGACCAAAAAGGGATTGTTATGTCAGTCCAGATGTTCGAGGGATGGGTCAATCGGTATTTTCCACCCCGCTCTTTGCCCCAGTCTTTTGCTTTTCCCGAGTCATCGCGATAAGGCGCAATGACTTTTCTTTTCATTTTTACGGCGTCAATATCAAAATGGTAATTTTTTGACATTGTGCAGAACCACACATCCTCAGAACCGTTTTTCCAATTCGCTTTCGCGCCGCGGCCTTTTTCCCTCTCAAAAGTGATGCGGTTTTGAACCCGCAGGTATTTCCTGGCGACATTGAAGATCGCGCCCGATGATTTCCAGTCGCCGCAAATGTAAACCGATGCCGTCGGCTTCAACAGGCGAATCATTTTGCTTACCCAGGAATCCAGCCACTTTTCGTACCTTTCCGACTCCATTTCCCTGAAATTAGAGAGATTGAATGTTTTGCTCATATTGTATGGCGGATCGGCAAAAACCAAATCAACAAACCGCTCCGGCAGATAATCCAGCACATCGAAAATATCCTGGCGAATGGTCTTGTTCAAGATACTGTCAGCGGCAACCGGCCGGTCAATTCTGACCAGCCGTTTTTGGTATTTTTCCCGCTCGGTTTCGCTTAACTCAATCGTTCGATTGCGGGGAGCCCGTTGCATCGGATTGCGATTATTCATGCCAGGCCCGCAACCCTGTTTGCGCGGCGGGCAGGGGCGGCGCAAAGGGCGGCAGGAATAAATTGGACGAATTCGGACGCCACGGCACTTAATGTTCTCCGCCGCCTTTGAAGTGAAACATCGCGCCCGAACGGATGCCCGATGGCCATCTCGCGGTGACGCTTTTCATGCGCGTGTAGAAGCGCACGCCCTCGGGGCCGTGTATGTGGTGGTCGCCGAACAAGGAACGCTTCCAACCGCCGAAGCTGTGATAGGCCAGCGGCACCGGAATGGGGACGTTGACGCCCACCATGCCGATTTGCGCGCGGCTCACGAACTCCCGGGCGGCATCGCCGTCGCGGGTGAAAATGGCGCAGCCGTTGCCGTATTCATGCGCGTTCACCAGTCGTAGCGCCTCGTCAAAAGATTCGGCGCGGACGATGCTGAGCACCGGCCCGAAGATCTCGTTTTTATAAACGGACATGGCCGGGGTTACTTGGTCGAAAATGGTGCCGCCGATAAAGCATCCGTCCTCGTGCCCCGGCACCGTGCAGTCGCGCCCGTCCAGCACCAACTCGGCGCCCTCGGCCACGCCCCGGTCAATACAGTTGCGGATGCGTTCCCTGGCCTGCGGCGTAATCACCGGTCCCATCTCCGCCCGGTTGTCGGTGTAAGGTCCGACCTTGAGGGCCGCCACCCGCGGCTTCAGCTTCCGAACCAGCTCGTCGCCGATGTCGTCGCCTACCGTCACCACCACCGAGACGGCCATGCACCGCTCCCCGGCCGAGCCGTAGGCGGCGCCGACCGCGGCATCCACGGCTTGCGCTATGTCGGCGTCCGGCATTACCACCATGTGGTTTTTGGCCCCGCACAGCGCCTGTACGCGCTTGCCATGGGCGCAACCGGTGCGATAGACGTATTCGCCGACGGCGGTGGAGCCGACGAAACTCACGCTTGCGATTCGCGCATCGCTGAGCAGGACGTCCACGGCCTCCTTGTCGCCGTTGACAACATTGAGGGCGCCATCGGGCAGGCCGGCCTCGCTCATTAACTCGGCGAGCATGAGCCCGCAGGACGGGTTCTTTTCCGACGGCTTGAGTACGAAGGTATTGCCGCAGGCGAGGGCCAGCGGAAACATCCACATCGGCACCATGACCGGGAAGTTGAACGGCGTGATGCCGGCGCACACGCCGAGGGGCTGCCGCATGCTCCACGAATCCACGCCGCCGGCCACCTCCTGGCTGTATTCGCCTTTCAGCAGTTGCGGGATGCCGCAGGCGAACTCCACCACCTCCAGGCCGCGGGCGATGGAGCCGGCCGAATCCGCCAGCGTTTTGCCGTGCTCTTCCGACAAGAGCCGGGCGAGTTGCGGCGTGTTGCGCCTGACCAGATCGCGGAATTGGAACAGGACTTGCGCGCGCTTGCCGGCCGGGGTTGCCGCCCAGCCGGGGAAGGCGGCCTCGGCGGCGGCGATCGCCTCGCGCACCTGGTTGGCGTCGGCCAGCGGCACCCGCTTGGCTGCCTTGCCCGTGGCCGGGTTGAATACATCGCCGAAACGCGCCCCCTTGCCGGCGACGCGCTGTCCGTTAATGTAGTGGCTGAGCACTTTTTGCGCTGCCATGCTCATGGCAGCTTCTTTGGCCACGGTGTTCACAGCGCCTCCCATTATAACGGAATCGGAAGAGGTGGCGCATGGCGCCCCAGCGCGGAACGTACGCAGGAAGGAGGGCGGCCCCGTGGGGCTCTGGGGCTCTGTCATGCCCGGCAGGGGTGTCGGATACGCGCCTTCACCGCGGGGGGGCTCGAGGTGTTGGCGGCGAGGCCGCGGTGTTGAGGCGCCAGTCGTAGTCCAGGTAGCGGATGCGCGGCGGCACGGAGCGCATTCGCAGCCAGGCTGCCGCATCGGCGGGAGCGTGGCGCAGCACGAAGGCCGGCACGCCGCCAGTGGCATCGAAGTCGCTCGCGAACCAGCGGAAGACGGGATTGAGATACAACGTTTGCGCCTTGCGGTCCACGCGCAGACCCTTGCGAGAGTCGGCGAGCCAGCGGCGCATGCCGTCGTCAAGCTGCGCATCCAGCGTCTCCGGCCGGTAGGGCACGCGCGACAGCGAGGGGCAGGAGAGCGAGGCGCACACGATTGCGCCGTGAACGCGCGGCTCTCCCATCGGGCGCAAAATCTCATGTTCGATCTCATGCAGCGTTCGGGTCCGTCCCGCCGCCATGCCCGCCGGGCGCCTCCACACGGGGCGCAACAGCGAACCGATGTCGCGGATGCTTTGCGGCGGCGCGTGGCGCACCACCATGTCAATGGCCAGCACGTTGTAGGCGTTGATCCAGAAGGCCAACCGTTCTGCCTGTGTCGTGCCGGGGCCGTCAGCCGCCGCGAGGCTCGCAACGAGCCGCCGCCAGTCGGCGGCGGCGTTGTTGACGGCGGCGGATTGCCTGGAATCGGGAGCGCCGCCGCGTAGCGCCGCGTAATCCACGCGCACGCCGGCCACATCCGGTACCGATTGCGTATGCTCCGCCAGCAGCCGCGCATAGAGCGCCAGGTCGAGGCCGGCGGCGCTCGGCGGCGCGCAGAGCAGCGCAACGCAAAACAGTGCGGCGCCAGGTACGCGCAAGGAGTTTTGGCCGCACCCCTGCATCGGCAGGGGCGCGAGTTGCGGCTTGCGGGGAGCGCCCGCACGATGAGGAGATTCGAAGATTCTTGCCATTGCGGTTCTGCCGTGCCGTTCGAGGCGCCGGTGTCGGCTGCATTGCGGCGTCTGCCGGATTCGCCTGCCCTGGCATTTTAACAGCGAGGGAAGGTTGCCGCGGATGCCCGCGCGGCAGGGGAAATTCCTTGCCCCAGGCCACATTATCGGGTAACTTGGAGTGCATAAGAAGAGGCGCCCTCCGAAGCGGGGGAGGCGCGGAGAGGCAAGCGGCAAATGGCGGGCAGTGCGGATACGGAGGAGAATATGGAGGGCCAGGACAAGTTCTTTACGGCGGAAGACGAGCAGCAAATCCTGTCGGCGATTCGGGAGGCCGAGTCGCGCACCTCGGGCGAAATTCGGGTGCGCGTGGAAAAGAAGGCAGGGAAGAATCCGATGGCGCTTGCCCGCAAGGCATTCGAGGCCCTGGGGATGCGCGACACGGAATTGCACAACGGGGTCCTGTTCGTCATCGTGCCGGAAGACCACATCTTCGTGGTCTTCGGCGACGATGGGATTAACGACAGGGTGCCGAAGGGTTTCTGGGACGAGGTCAGGGACACGGTACTGCGGGACTTTCGCGCAGGGCTCTTCGCGCGGGGGCTGTCCGCGGGGATCCGGCTGGCAGGCGAACAGCTGGCGGCTTTCTTCCCGGTGCAGAAAGACGATATAGACGAGCTGCCCAATGCGATCTCGTATGCGGAAGACGAGGCGGCGGAGGCGGCGGCAGAAAACGGCAAGGAAGGCACCGGATGAACCCGGTTGCGGCGCGCAGAGCTGGAACCATTTGCCTGGCGGTTCTGCTAGGGGGATGGTTGGGCGCCGTTCTCGCGCCGGCCGCCCTGGCGCAGGCCAGGGGCGGCTACCCCGAGCCGGGAGACCTCTACGTGAACGACTACGCCGGCGTCCTGAAGCAACAGGAGGTCGCGGCGATCCGCAAGATGTTCCAGGAGCTCAAGAGCACCAAGGGGGTCGAGGCGGTGGCGGTCACCATCAACTCCATCTCCGGTTACGGCACCGGCGATGTCGCCATCGAATCCTTCGCCACCAATCTGTTCAACACCTGGGGCATCGGACACAAGGAAAGGAACGACGGGATTCTGATTCTGGTGGCGATCCAGGACCGGAAAGTACGCATAGAACTGGGCAAGGGCTACGGCCGTGCCTATGACTCCGCCATGAAGCGGGTGATAGACGACATTATGGTCCCCCGCTTCAAGAAGGGCGACTACGGCCGGGGGATCCTTGAGGGCGGGCGCGGCGTCATTGACGGCACGTCCCGCTCCGTAGCGGGGGCGGTGCAGGAGGATCTGGCCCGCAAGCAGAGGCAGAATACGATGTGGCTGCTCGGTATCCTGGCTGTCCTGGTGGCTTGCTTTTTCGCCGGCATCTCCTGTATGCGCTCCGGCAAGAAGGGATGGGGGTATGCCTTCTTTGCCGCCGCGGGGGCTTTGCTGCTGTTCCTGTTGTTCCTGATGAGCCGGATGGCGAGAGGCGGCGGCGGTTTCGGCGGCGGCAGTTCCGGTGGCGGCGGCGCCAGCGGGGGTTGGTAGCCGCATTGGCAAAGTCCGTGCCTTGACACCCTCGTTGCGGTCCCTGACCCGGTCTGTCTGGGGATGGGGGGTAAAGAGCCGGCCTTGCCGGCTGTCGCCCTCTTTATCTCGGCGCGCTCCGCGCCCAACTCCAGCGTCAACATCGGCGGCAGGGATTGCACCGGCCAGGTAGCGGTTTGCTTTCAGAAAATCCCTTTGTCTTGAGGCAGTGGCGGCAATTGATTATGCTTGCCGCCCTCGAAGGCGCGTAGCTCAGCCCGGTTAGAGCACCACCTTGACATGGTGGGGGTCGTTGGTTCGAATCCAATCGCGCCTACCAGCGCCGCCTTTCGCTCGGTCGTCGCCCGGGAGAGAGACGGCATCTTCGCGGGGGATTTTCAGCGGATTTCCAGCAGGAGGAGAGGAGAACGGCGAGTGTACGGTAGTGTGGGCATGGATAGAGACGGGCGCGGCCTCACGGCCCGGATGCCGAAGGCGCTGCACGGCAGCTGCCAGCTTTATGCGGGCGCTGCCGGGGCTGCCGGGGCCGTCGGAGGTGCGATTCAGGATGCCTGAAGGCGGCCCGTCGCCGAGGCGGTCTTGTGTGCGTCGCCGCGTCCTGCCGTCGCCGGCGGGGCCGCGGTAGGGCAGAGGCCGCTATGCCCACCGTCACGCTCCCGGACGGACAGCAGCGCAGTTACCCGCATCCCGTCACCGTGGGCCAGGTAGCGAAGGATATCGGCGCCGGCCTGGCGCGCGCCGCGGTCGCCGGCCGGGTCGGCGACCGCCTGGTGGACCTGGGTGTGGAGGTGCAGGAGGACGCAAAGCTGCAGATCCTCACCGTCCGCGACCCGGAAGGATTGGACGTGGTCCGCCACAGTTTTGCTCACCTGCTGGGGCACGCCATCAAGCAACTCTATCCCGGAACGAAGATGAGCATCGGGCCGGTGATCGAGGACGGCTTCTACTACGATGTCGAACCGCCCATCGCCCTGACCCCCGAGGACCTCAAGCGGCTCGAGCAACGGATGCGGGAATTGAGCCGGCAGCACTACGATGTGGTGCGCGAGCCAATCAGCCGCGAACAGGCGCGGACGGTATTCCAGCAGCGCGACGAGCCGTACAAATTGGAGATCCTGGACGGGATCCCGGACGGCGAAGCCATCGCGATTTACCGGCATCAGGAGTACGTGGACATGTGCCGCGGCCCGCATGTGCCGAATACTCGCCATCTGCGCCATTTTCGCCTCACCAGGTTGGCGGGCGCATACTGGCGCGGCGACTCCAGCAAGCGGATGTTGCAGCGCATCTACGGCACTGCCTGGGCCGATCGCGAGGCGCTCGAAGCTTATCTTGAGCGCCTGCGCGAGGCCGAGCGCCGCGACCACCGCCGACTGGGGCCCCGGCTGGGGTTGTTTCACTTTCAGCCCGAGGCGCCGGGCATGGCGTTCTGGCACCCCCGCGGCTGGACCCTGTTTCGCCTGGTGCAAGGCTATATCCGCGCCCTGGTGGAGGCCAACGGTTACCGGGAGATCCATACCCCGCAGCTTCTGGACCGCGGCCTCTGGCAGCGTTCCGGCCACTGGGACAAATTCGGGCAGATGATCTTTTCCACCTCTTCCGAACAACGGGATTACGCCCTCAAGCCGATGAACTGTCCGGCGCACGTGCAGATTTTCAACCAGGGGCTGCGCAGTTACAGGGAGCTGCCGTTGCGCCTGGCCGAGTTCGGGATCGTCCACCGCAACGAGCCCTCCGGCACCCTGCACGGCCTGTTGCGGGCGCGGCGCTTCACTCAGGACGATGCCCATATCTTCTGCACTCCTGAACAACTCCAGAAAGAGGTGGGGCGCTGTATAGACTTGAGCTTCCGTGCCTACCGGGATTTCGGCTTCGCCGACACCGCGGTCGCTGTCTCCACCCGGCCGCCAGAACGGGTCGGTAGCGACGAACAGTGGGACCGGGCCGAACAGGCCCTGCAACAGGCGGTGGAGGAGAAGGGATTGTCCTGGCGCTTGCAACCCGGCGAGGGGGCGTTTTACGGCCCCAAGGTTGAGTTTGTGTTCCGGGACAGCCTGGGGCGCGCCTGGCAGTGCGGCACCGTGCAGGTGGATTTTTCCATGCCGGAGCGATTAGGTGCCGAGTATGTCGCCGCTGACGGCACCCGCCAGGCGCCAGTGATGATCCACCGGGCCATCCTCGGCTCCCTGGAGCGGTTCATCGGTATCCTGCTGGAGCATTACGCGGGCGCCCTGCCGCTTTGGTTGGCGCCGGTGCAGGCGGCGGTACTGCCCTTGAGCCAGCACCAGGCGGATTATGCCCTCCAGGTGCTGACCGCCTTGCGCGCCGCCGGCCTGCGTGCCGAGGCGGACTTGAGAAACGAAACGCTTGGCCTTAAAATCCGAGAGCATGCGATGCAGCGAGTCCCTTACCAGTTGATCGTCGGCCACCGAGAGGCGGCAAGCGGCCAGGTGTCCGTGCGTGGCCGGGAAAGTGGCGACTTGGGGGCTCGGAATTTGCAGGAGTTCATTGCCGGTTGGCGCGCCGAAGCGGAGAAGGGCCGACCGTGCCGCGATGCGCTCCCTGAAAGCGGGAGAGATTCCTAATCGCAACGCCCGAACGCCATCGGCTGAACGGCGACATCCAGGCCGCAAAAGTGCGGCTCATAGATTCGCAGGGCGGGCAGGTCGGAGTCGTCAGTATCGAGGAGGCGCGTCAGCACGCCGAGGAGGATGGCCTGGACCTGGTGGAGATCGTGCCCAAAGGCGATCCCCCGGTATGCCGGGTGATGGATTATGGCAAATACCTGTTCACGCAGAGCAAGAAACGACAGGCGGCTCGCCGCCGTCAGCGGCAGTTCCAGGTCAAGGAGATCAAGTTTCGTCCCACAACCAAGGATGGCGATTATCAGGTTAAGTTACGGAATGTGCGGCGCTTTCTCAGTCATGGCGATAAGGTCAAGGTCACGGTACGCTTTCGCGGGCGCGAAATGGTGCATCCGGAATTGGGGAGCCGGATGCTGGATCGCGTAATTGACGATGTGCGGGAGCAGGGCGTAGTCGAGCAGCCGGCGCGGATGGAAGGTCGTATGATGATCATGATCGTAGTCCCGAGCGGCAACTAGCAACCGATGCCCAAACAGAAAAGCAATCGTGGCGCCGCCAAGCGTTTTCGTCGAAGCGCCTCTGGCGCCTTTCGCCATCGTCGGTCGTTCCGCAACCACATCCTGACCAAGAAGAGCGCCAAGCGGAAACGGCAGCTGCGGTCTTCGCGGGCTGTGCACTCCAGGGATCAGCGGATCGTCTCACGCCTGTTGCCGTACCGCTGAGGCCGCTGCATGTCCAGAGTCAAGCACGGGGTGACGAGGCACGCCCGCCACCGGAAGATCATACGGCAGGCGAAGGGCTACCGGGGGCGGCGCAAGAATACCTTTCGCGTCGCCAAGCAGGCCGTGATCCGGGCGGGACAGTACGCCTACCGCGATCGCCGAGTGCGGCGACGGCGGTTTCGCTCGCTGTGGATTCTGCGCATCAACGCCGCCGCCCGCCGCCATGGGCTCAGTTACAGCCGGATGATACATGGCCTGCAACGCTCCGAAGTGGCGGTGGACCGCAAGGTGCTTGCCGATCTGGCCGTGCGTGACGAAGCGACTTTCGCCCGGCTCGCGGAACTTGCCCGCGCTACCCTTGCTTCCTGAGCCCCGCCGCCCCGGCCGCCGCGCGGGCGCCCCATGCAATCCGGAATACAAGAGCTAGAAGACCTGCGAGCCGAGGCCTTGGCGGCAATCCGGGCAGCGCCCGCCGCGGTCGAGTTGGAACAACTGCAAAGCCGTTATCTGGGCCGCCGGGGCGCCCTCACCGCTTACCTGAGGCAGTTGGGGACGTTGCCGGCTGCTGAGCGTCCACTCCTCGGCGGCAAGGCCAACCAAGTCAAGGAAGAGCTGCGACAGGCGCTGACCGCGCGCCGCCGGGAACTGGAACGCCTGCAGGTCGAGCGCCGCCTGGCGCGGGAGCGGATCGACATCACCTTGCCTGGGCGTGGAATGGCGCCGGGCAGGGCGCATCCGGTGTCTGCCACCCTGGATCGCATCGTGGCATTATTCGCCAGCATGGGTTTTGCGGTGGTATCCGGCCCCGAGATCGAGGACGAGTACCATAACTTCGAAGCCCTGAATATGCCTGCAAATCACCCGGCCCGGACTATGCACGATACGTTTTTTCTCCGCGACGGCAATCTCTTGCGTACCCACACCTCTTCGGTGCAGGTGCGGGTCATGCGCGAGCGCGCCCCTCCCTTCCAGGTCGTCGCCCCGGGCCGGGTGTACCGCCGGGATCAGGATATGACCCATTCCCCGATGTTCCACCAGGTGGAGGGGTTGATGGTGGACGAGCGGGTCGGGTTCTCCGATCTGAAGGGTCTGCTGTTCGAGTTTCTGCGGCATTTTTTCGGGCGGGCGCCGAAACTGCGTTTTCGGCCCTCTTATTTCCCTTTCACCGAGCCTTCGGCGGAGGTGGATCTGCGCCACGAGGATGATTGGCTGGAGATCCTCGGTTGCGGCATGGTGCACCCCCGGGTGCTGGAACACGCCGGCATAGACAGCGAACGCTATCTGGGGCTGGCCTTCGGCATGGGTGTAGAGCGCTTGGCCATGTTGCGCCACAGCATCGAGGATCTGCGCTTGTTTTTTGAGAACGACCTGCGTTTTCTGGAGCAATTCGGCTGAGGAAGGGGAATGCGGGTCAGCGCAATGTGGCTGCGGGAATGGGCTGCCCCGCCGTTGTCCAACGAGGAAATGGCCGAGCAATTGACCATGGCGGGCCTGGAGGTCACGGATTGCCGGCCAGCCGCGCGTCCCTTTCACGGAGTCGTGGTGGCGGAGGTCGCCGCTTGCAAGCCGCACCCCCGGCGTCCGGAACTGCGGCTTTGCCGGGTGCGCGTCGGGCAGGGAACCGGTGCAGGGTCCTGTCGCGAGGTGGTCAGCGATGCGGCGACCTTGCAGGTTGGCGCGAGGCTGGCACTGGCCCTGCCGGGCGCGACACTCCCGGACGGGAGTAAGGTTGCCGTATGCGATATCGCGGGGACGAGATCCGAGGGGAAGTTTTGCACTGCCGCCGAGTTGGAATTGACGGATACAGCCGACGGGTTACTACGGGTACATTGCAAAAAGAATAATATAGGTATAAACTTATGGGACTTTTATAAATTAGATGATGATATATTGGAACTGGCTCTTACACCCAACCGCGGCGACTGTCTCAGCACCGTTGGCATAGCCCGCGAAGTCGCACTGTTGAATCGTCTGTCGCCGCCCCAGCCGCAATTCCCGGCGGCGCAGGTGCGCGCCCGCGGGCAGAGGCCGCTGCGGGTATCCGATCCCGCCGCCTGTCCCCGCTATGTGGGCCGTCTGCTGACTGGCGTAGATGCCGGGGCGCCGCTCCCCGTTTGGTTGAGCGAGCGCTTGCGCCGCGCTGGCCAGCGCAGGGTCAACGCGGTGGTGGACATCGTTAACTACGTTATGCTGGAACTCGGACAGCCGCTGCACGCTTTCGACAACGCCTGTCTGCAAGGCGCCGTACAGGTGCGCCGAGCCGGCAAGCGAGATTCCATCACCTTGCTGGATGGCGGGGAGCGGCAACTGCGCGAGGACACTTTGGTCATCGCTGACGACCGGCGCCCCCTGGCGTTGGCCGGCATTATGGGCGGTCGGGGCAGTGCCGTCACCTTGCAAACCCGCGAGGTTTTTCTGGAGTCCGCTTATTTTGCGCCCGCCGCGCTGGCCGGCCAGGCCCGGCGCTACGGCCTGCATACCGACGCCTCGCATCGCTTCGAACGCGGTAGCGACCCGGAATTGCCGCGCCCGGCGATCGAGCGGGCCACAGCCTTGATCCTGGAGTTCTGCGGCGGTAGCGCCGCCCCGACGGTAGAGTATTGTAGTCCCCGGCACTTGCCCAAGCGGCGCCCGATCCGCCTGCGTCGGGCACGATTGCAACGGGTGCTGGGTGCCCAGTTGCCCGATCTCCCGGTGATGGAAATGCTGACGGGGCTGCAGATGGCCGCACGGGAGACGCGCGGCGGCTGGCGTGTGACGCCGCCCAGTTTTCGCGGCGATATCGAGGAAGAAATCGATCTCATCGAGGAACTGTTGCGCGTTCCCGGTTTTGAGCAGATCCCAGTGCGCCTGCCGGTCGTGCCGATGGCGCCGGGCGGGGAAGACCCGCTGTTGCGGCATAGCCGCCGGTTACGCCGGCTGCTGGCGGCTCGGGGATATTGCGAGGTGGTCAGCTATAGTTTCCTGGACGCCGATTGGCTGCGGAGCCTGCGGTTGGCGCAACCGCCGCCGCTGGAGATGGACAACCCTATTTCCGAAGAATTGGCCGTCCTGCGGACCAGTCTGTGGCCCGGCCTGCTACAGATATTGCGCTACAATTGCAGTCGTCAGCGGCAACGCATGCGGCTGTTCGAATGCGGTACCGTCTTCTCCTCGACAAGGCCCAGGGAGGAAGTGAGGCTGGGAGGGCTTATATATGGAAATTTACTTGAAGATCAATGGAATATAGATGAAAGATTATCTGATTTTTATGACATGAAACAAGATGTACAGGCATTGTTGGGGAGCTGTGACGGGCGTCCCGAGTACTGCCCTTTAGAGCATCCCGCCCTGCATCCCCGCCAGGCGGCAGAGGTCCGTGTCGGCGGCAGGAGCGTGGGCTGGCTGGGGCAGTTGCACCCGGAGTCCGCGCAACGCCTGGAATTGCCTTTCCCGCCTTGGCTGTTCGAGCTGCGCTTAGCGCCTTTGCTGGATCGGGAGCGTCTGCCGCCACGCTACCGGCCCATCTCGCGTTTCCCCTGGGTGCAACGCGATCTGGCACTGGTAGTGCCAGAGCAGATCCCGGTCGCCGCGGTCCTGGAGGCTATCCGCGACCATTGCCCGCCGGGCCTGCTGGCAGAAGCCAAGTTGTTCGACGTATTCCGGGGCGAAAGCGTGGAGGAAGGGCTAAAAAGTTTAGCGATTCGCTTGATTTTTCAAAAATTTTCAGATAGCCTCACAAATCAGGAAGTGGAGGACTGTCTAGGGCCCTTAGTAGCCATCTTGGAGCAGACCTTCGGTGCAAAGTTACGGAGTTAGGCGTCATGCAAGAGAAGGCGCAGACAAAAATGCAGAAAAGAGCAGGCACCGTCACTAAGGCCGAGATAGTAGAGCATCTCTATGAAGAAATGGGTCTTAACCGTCGGGAAGCCAAAGATATTGTGGAGATGTTCTTTGAGGAAGTCTGCCTTACCTTGGAATCCGGGCGGGTCGTCAAACTTTCCAGTTTCGGCAATTTTGAGGTTCGGTGGAAAAACGAGCGTTTGGGAAGGAATCCCAAGACCGGTGAAGATATCGCCATTAAAGCCCGGCGCGTCGTAACCTTTCGTGCCGGCCAGAAACTCAAGGCGCGGGTAGCCGCTTATGCTGGAAGTATCAAGTAGTTCCGAACTGCCGCCGATCCCTGGAAAGCGCTATTTCACCATCGGTGAAGTCAGCACCCTGTGCCAAGTGAAACCCCATGTGCTGCGCTACTGGGAACAGGAATTTATGCAACTCAATCCCTTGAAGCGGCGCGGTCGTCGCTACTATCAGCGCCATGACTTATTGTTGATTCGCCAGATCCGCAGTCTCTTGTACGGCCAGGGATACACGATCGGGGGCGCTAAGCAACAGTTGTCCAGCGAGGAGGCGCACGTGGACTCTATGCAGAGTCGGCAGATCGTTCGCCAGTTGCGTAAGGAATTGGAAGAAGTCCTGGGCATGCTCCGCTAAGCCAGGGCGGCAATTAATTTCGGGGGGCCGTATTCGGCAACGGGGCGTGGCGCAGTCTGGTAGCGCACCGCAATGGGGTTGCGGTGGTCGGAGGTTCGAATCCTCTCGCCCCGACCAGAACATCCTGCACGGGAGGGATGCCGGGAAGAGTCAGTGCGGTAGATGCGAACGTTGCGGAACAGTTTGTTGGCGTGCAGCGTAGCGGGGTGCCTGGCGGCGGTGGGGTGCAGCGCCCCCGAAGACCCGCGGGAGGCGGTCCGTGCCGGCGACTACCAGCGCGCTCGGCATCTATGGCAGTTGGCTGCCGAGCGGGGAGACAGCGATTCGCAAAACTATTCCGGGATTTTCTGTTACATGGGGCTGGGGGGCAGAAAGGACCGAGAATGCGCTTACCGTTGGTTCCAACGGGCCGCGAAGAACGGCCACGCGGCGGCTCAGCTCAACCTGGGACTGATGTATCGCTATGGTCACGGCATTCCGCAAGATCTATTTCTGGCCAACCAATGGCTCTATGCCGCCTACCTCCAGGAGCATCCGCGCGCCGAAGTCTATCTCCGTTCCCTGGGGGGGCTGGTGACGGCCAACCAGTCGCATAAGGCCAGGAGCCTCGCACGCGACTACATCCCCAACGCCCCCAGCAGAGGGCCGCGTCCGGCGGACAGCGACGAAGCGCAATGAGCGGCGGCGAGAGCGGCCGGTCCCCAGCGGCATGTGCGGCATCGTAGGGGCAGTCGCCGGGGGCGATGTCGCGCCCCGGTTGCTGGAGGGATTGCGCCGTCTGGAATACCGCGGCTACGACTCGGCGGGCTTGGCCGTGATCTCGGCCTCTGGCGCCCCGGCCCAACCTTCTTTGCGGCGGTTACGGGTGGTCGGCAAGGTGGCTGCCCTGGAGCGGGCTCTGGCCGGGCGCGAGCAGGAGTTCGCCGGTCCGTTGGGCATTGCCCATACCCGCTGGGCGACTCACGGCGCCCCGCAACGGCGAAACGCGCATCCGCATCTGGGACGGGGGCGGCGCATCGCCGTAGTGCATAATGGGATTATTGAGAACCACCAGGAGCTGCGCGACCGGCTGCAAAAGCGGGGATATCGCTTCCGCTCGGCCACCGACACCGAGGTCATCGTTCATCTGCTGGAAGACTCTCTGCAACTTAGCCGCGGCTTCACCGAGTCCTTCGCCACTGTTTTAAAGGTGTTGGAAGGCGCTTACGCCCTGGCCGTGATCGGCCTCCCGGAGCCCGGTCTCCTGCTGGCGGCGCGGCGCGGCAGCCCGTTGGTGCTCGGCATCGGCGAGGGCGCCGGTGCCGGCGAAGGCGGCTGCTATCTCGCTTCGGATGCGATGGCGCTGCCTCCGTCCCGCCGTTGCATCACCCTGGAAGACGGCGACATCGCCGAATTGCGCCGGGACGGCTGGAAGATCCGCACCGCTTCCGGGCGGGCAGCGCGCCGCCGCGAATGGCGCCTGCGCACGGATGCCGCGCTGCCTGGCAAGGGCAGGTATCCCCATTACATGCTGAAGGAGATTCATGAGCAGCCCCGGGCGCTACGGGAAACGTTGCGGCACGCGATTGACGGCGGGCGGGTCCGCGAGGATGCCTTCGGAATGGGAACGGGGCGGCTCCTGGACTGGGTGCGGGCAGTGCAGATCGTCGCCTGTGGCACCAGTTACCATGCCGGCCTGGTGGGCGCCCACTGGCTGGAAACCCTGGCCGGGGTGCCCTGCCGCGTCGCCGTGGCCAGCGAATTCCGCTATGGCCCCGCCACCGTGGCCGCGGACAGTTTGTTCGTCACCATCTCTCAGTCGGGCGAAACTGCCGATATCCTGGCCTCGCTGGGGCGGGCTCGAGACATGGGGTATCTGGGCCTGCTGGCGATTTGCAACGTCCCCGGCAGCAGCTTGACGCGCGAGGCGGATTTGGTCTTCCTTACCCGCGCCGGGCCAGAGATCGGCGTCGCTTCCACCAAGTCCTTTACTACCCAGTTGGCCGCATTGCTACTGCTCGCTGTTGCGCTGGGCCGTCGCCGCGGGCTGGCCGCCGCGCGTGAACGCCGTTTGCTGGCCGCCCTGGCCGGTCTGCCTGCCGGCGCCCTGCGCTCCGCTTTGCGGATGGCGCCCGCCGTCCGTGACCTGTCCCGCACCCTGGCGCAACGCCACCGTGCCCTCTACCTGGGTCGCGGTCCGCTCTGGCCGGCGGCTTTGGAAGGCGCCTTGAAGCTCAAGGAGATATCCTACATCCACGCCGAGGCGTATCCTGCCGGCGAACTCAAGCATGGTCCGCTGGCCCTGGTGGACGGGCACATGCCGGTGGTGGCGCTGGTACCCAAGGACCCGCTGCTGGGGAAGCTCGAGACCAACCTTCAGGAAGTGCGCGCCCGCGGCGGCCGTTTGCTGCTGTTCGCGCAGCCGGGCGCCGGCCCCGGCGCTGGCCCCGGCATCCGCAGATTGCAAGTGCCGGCGACCAGGGAACCGTTGCTGACGCCCTTCGTCTTCGCCATTCCGCTACAGCTTCTGGCCTACCACACCGGCCTGCGCCGCGGCGCCGACGTGGACCAGCCCCGCAACCTGGCCAAGTCCGTCACGGTGGAATAGCCTGTTGCCGCCGTTTTGGTCCCATGCCCCGGGGCCGGCGTCGCTTCCGGCACCGTTGTTCCCTTGCCGGGCGTCATCGTGGGTCGCCTATAGGAGCGGCGAAGGCGTCGGATATTAGCCGGTCCACGTTCGAGCCGGTCAAGGAGCGCAGGAAGGCGACCAAGGCGTCTATTTCGAGGGGCGAGAGTCCCAGAGGCCGGATGGTCGGAGACAGCGTTTCGTTGGGTTCGCCGCCCTGGTTGTAGAATTCTACGACCTCGCGCAGGGTCTTGATGCCGCCGTCATGCATGTAGGGTCCCGTTAGGGCCACGTTGCGCAGGCTGGGCGTTCTGTATTTCCAGCGGTCCGCCGGGTCTTCGGTGATTTCGTACAGACCTACGTCGTTGGGTTTTTTTTCCGAGACCGGGTCGAATAGCGCGGTCTCGATTTCCAGGTGCTGCCCCGGTGCGACCAGCAGTTTTTTCTTCGCCGGGGGGCGGGCCTTTACAGACGCGCGGTAGCCGTGCCCGGTGTTGTGCATCTTGTAGTCGCTGAACAGGGCATGTTGGTCGGTGAGCGTGTGACAGGCGATGCACCGCGCCTTGCCTGCGAATAGCCGGAAGCCCCGCATGGCTTCCGCCGTCATCGCGCCTTTTTCCTTGCCGTAATACCAGCGATCGAAGGCAGAATCGGCCGAGAGCAGGGTGCGCTGGTAGCTGGCCAGGGCCATGCCCAGGGTTTCCATGCTTAGAGTCTTGCCGAAAGCCCGCTCGAACAAGCCCTGGTAGTCGGGCAGCGATCTGATTTTGCGCAACACGACCCCGGGGGAGGGGTTTCCCATTTCGTTGCGCGCCAATAGCGGCGCCCATATTTGCAGCTCCAGGGTGTCTTCGCGGCCGTCGTGGAATAGTCTGGTCGCATAGACAACGTTGTACAGAGTGGGGCTGTTGCGGCGCACGGTGCGCCCCTCGATGCCGACGGCCGTAGCCAGTTCGTTGCTGGTGAAACCTTGTTCCGGGATGTGGCACATGGCGCAAGAGAAGGTCCCGTTCAGGGCCAGCCTGCGGTCGTAGAAGAGTTTGCGCCCCAGGGCGATCTTGTCCCCGGTGAGCCGGTTGTGCGCCGGGATTGGCGGCGGCGGCAATCCCAGGGGCGGCACGGCGGCCAGGGCGGCGAGGTCGGCCGGCTTGCCCCGCCGCTGCGTCAGGTCTTTGGCGCGCGTGCGGTAATCGCGGGTCTCGTAGCCCGTTTTGTCGTCTCCGGCGCCGTGCAGCCCGTTGCCGGGGCGCGCTTCGCCGCCGCCGTTTCCGGCGGCGCCTTCCAGCAGCAGGGTCTTTACGTCGTTGACGAGGATGTCGGGATGCAGGAAGCCGACGCTGTAGATATTTCGCAGGCGCCGCTCCCGGTCTATGAGATAGACCCGCAGCGTGTGCGAGAAGGCGCCTGTGGGCCGGCCCTGGTCGTCGTATTGTTTTTGCACGGTTTGATCGTAGTCGTCGAGGATCGGCCGCAGGCGTTCTTCGGAGGCGGCGGTCAGAAAGCGCCAGTCTATCTGTCCGCCCTGCAGGTTTGCGCCGTATTGCGCCATGATCTTCGGCGTGTCGCGCTCGGGGTCGAAACTCAGGGTCAGCAAGCGCAGATGCCGCTGCAGATCGGGTTCTTCGAGCAGGCGCGTCTTGATGCGGAAAAAGACGGCCGTCGCCAGCGGGCAGCCGTTCACGTCGTTGCAGGAGGCGTAGATGAAGCTGAGCAGAACGATCTTGTCGCCGTACAGATCGTGCAGCGAGACGGACCGGCCGCGGCGGTCCAGCACCTGGCCGTTCCCTGCCGTGCCCAGGGCGGGCAGGTCGTAGGCGCCAGGAATAGGGGCATCGAATTGCAGGGCGCCGTAGTAGCCAGGAGACAATTCTACCGACGGCAGCGCCTCGCCCTTCTGTCCCCGGGCCCGTTCCTGGGCAAGCCCTGGCGTACACCATGACATGCACCACAAGGACCAGACGGCCCATAAAGCGGTAACGAAAAGGGTGTTCCTGTGCGGCGGCGCCTGCATGGCGCTACCCGGTTTCGCGTGGCAACGCGGCTCCCCGTGCCTCGAGCTCATGCCGTAGAGAGGCGGCAGAGGCCCGGATTCGGCTGCCCTCTTAAGTGTCGGACCGACGCGCAACAACCGCCCTCGTCGCCTGTTTGCCGCCCCGGTCGTTTGGTTGGCTGGCGTTTGAGGCGCGTTACGGCGTCCTGGCGTAAAGCGATTTTGCGCCGAATCTCATCTGGTGCGGCCGGCCCAGCTTTTCCTTGTAGAAGTCAATGGTGAACTCATGCGCCAACTCCTTGCCGTCCCAGGTAAACAACTTCAGGAATTGCTCGTCTTCCGGCCCCTTCTTGTCCCAGTTGCTCAGCAGGGAAGAAGTGTAGTACTCGCGCGTCCCGTCCCAGCTGGAAGAGACCATGTTGACCTGCGAACCGATCTTTTTCTGATAGATCTGCTTGGGGTTGAAGGGATCGCTGATGTCGAACAGCCGCGTGTTTCCGTCCAGAAAGGTGTTGACCCAGAGCCGCGTGTCTTCGCTGTTGATGGAGATGTCCACGGGCAGAGGCACTTTTGCCGGGTCGCCGATGTCGGCGACGGCCTTCGCCTGCCACTCGCCCTGCGGGTCCTCGTAGATAAGCCAGATCTGCGAGGTCAGGGCGGTACTGGTGAAACAGTAATTGTGGTTCGGCTTCCAGGCGCAGCGGATCTCCAGGGGTGCGCCCGGGACGTCCAACACCTTCCTGGGTTGCCTGGTGTGCAGGTCCCAGATAACGACCGTGTTGCCCATGCGTTTCATCGCTTCCTCGTCGCTGACCAGCTTGCCGAAGTCCATCATGTAGTTGTTCCAACCGGTGAAGGAGGAGGTCACCATGACGTTGCGGCGGGGCAGGGCGCGCACGTCGTAGCCGTAGCCGTCGGCGAACTGGCCGCTCTTGCTGGCGCCGTGCAGGTTCTCGTCCGTGGGCATCCAGTGGGTCACGAGGTACTTGCCGTCGTTGGAGTATTCCACCAGCGCCGTGCGCCCGCCGTGGTCCGCGTTGTTGGACAGGCCGGTCACCATCATCCGCCCGGGCATGGCGTAGAAGGTGTGCGGCCCGACCACGCCGCCGCTTTCGGAGACGAAGGAGGTGATCGTCTTGTACAGGGACGGTTTGGCCGGGTCGGTGTGCACGTCGAAGATAAAGATCTTGTTGGTGTCCAGGCCGCCGGCCCACAGGTAGCGCCGGTCGTCGCTGAGGCCGGAATGATGCGCCTCGTTTCTGCCGCCCACGGAGAGGGTGCTGACGATCTTGCCGTAGTTTTCGTCTTTGGGGTTCACCGCGACGGTTACCAGCTTGTCCTGCGCGTCGCCCAGGCCCTCTACGCCCAGCGTCCAGACGTAAACGTAGTCTTCCTGGCCCACGATCTTCGCCATGTAGGGAGATTGACAGGTCTCGTCGGCCGCCGCCCGGGAAGGCGCGCCCGCGATGCCCGCCGCGCCGACCGCGACGGCGACGGCCAGGCTCAGCGCGGCGGCCCCGTCTTTGCGCCGCTCAGGCGAGACCCGCAGGAGATTGCGGAGAAAATTATGCAGAGGATTGCGCGGGGAATTCTGCGATTTCGGTGTCATTGTTCCGGCCTCCATTGTTTGCAGAACGCAACGTACGATTCAGGTCGCCACACGGCGGGCAACCGCCGCCAGCGTAGTTATTCCATATCATGCCGGCGGTGGAACGTCAAGGCGGCCGTGCGGGCTTCAATGCTTCCTGTGCACCGCGTAGGCGGCAATTCGGCGCAACAGCGCCGTCTTGCGCCTGTCGAAACCGTCCAGT
>JAPPQA010000025.1 GCA_028817255.1 Gammaproteobacteria bacterium
CGGCGCCGTGCCCGATTGCGCGCTTTCGCAATTTGGCTTAATCTGCCGTGAATCCACGTAAGCCTTTTTAGGGGCAAGGGCATAGGAAATTGTTTCGCTACGGGTTTCGTTCAATGACGGATATTGGTCAACTCGGCGGCGGTCGCGGATGGATAACGGCGTGCGTAACGCTTGCTGTCTCAGGCTTGTTCGCTGTGTCCGTAGGGGCGCATCCCTCATGGGCGCAGGACGAGGCGCGGGACGAGTATTCCGAGGCTGTTGGCCAGGCATCCGAACTGCTGGGGATCGATAAGGTTCCGCCTGCCGATCCAGTCGGCGAGGAAGACTTTGCGGAAGAACTCTTCGAGGAGGAGCCCCTCGAAGAGGATTTCGCGGACGACGAAGACGCGGCGGGGGCGGACGGCACCGTGGAAATCCCCCCTGTGATTGACCGTCCCCTGGGCATAGACGAAGGCCCTCGCATCGAGGTGGCTCGCTTCCAGCTGTTGGATGCCCCCGACTACCCGGAGTTGGGCGTGTCGGCGGCGGAAGTGGACCGGCTGCTGGAAACATGGCGCCAGCGACGCGCGCCGGAGGGCGGCTTTACCATCGGTCGGCTGCAGGAATTGACCGAGGAGATATCCAAGTATTACCGCGAGCGGGGGTTGATCCTGGCGCAGGCGATCCTCCCGGTGCAGGAGGCCGAGGAGGGGGTGGTGAGGATTCAGATCTTCGAGGGCCGGCTGGGGCGGGTGCTGGTGGAAGGGAACGAGTTATACGACGAGGAAGAGATCCTGCTTGAGCCGTTCCGGGACTTGGTGGGCCAGCCAGTGGTGAATGCCCGCATCGAGTCCGCCTTGTTGCGGGTCACCGATTACCCGGGATTGGCTGTGTTCGGCATTTTTCAGCCGGGGCAGCGGGTGGGGGAGGCCGACCTGGTACTCAAAGTACAGGACGAGCAGCGCATGGATTTCTCCGTGCGCATGGATAACCAGGGCACGCAACGCACCGGGCGCGCTCGGCTGCGGGCCACGATTGACTGGAACAACCCCACGGAGTCGGCGGATCGGCTGCGCGTGGTGGGCCAGGGCGCCTACAAGCCGGAGAACCAGGCGTTCTGGAATATCGAGTACTTTCGTCATCTGGGCCGCGGCTACACTTTCAGGGCCTTCGTGGAGGAGAACTCCTTCGAGGTGGGCGGCCAGTTTGCGGAGCGGCAGATTGAGGGCGAAAGCCGCAACGAGGGGGTCTCCCTCAGCAAGTCCTTCCTGCGCAGCCGCCAGCGCAACGTGTCCGCCGAGTTGGCTTTTACCCGCAAGGATTCCCTGACCACGCAGCAGGATATGCCGCTCAACGAGGATAAATTGTCGGTGCTGAAACTGCAGCTGGACTACGACTCCGTGGACATTGAGCGCGGCGGCCTGAACTTCGCCTACCTGGCGTTATCGCGCGGGTTCAACGATTTCCTGGGTTCCATGGGCAACAACGAGAGCGCGGCCCGGCGGGCGGCTCGCCAGCAGGGCCCCAGCCGCCAGGGGACAGGCAATGTCTTCGCCGAGGGGGAATTCCAAAAGGCTGTCTTCGGTTACACGCGGCTACAGACCCTGACCCGGCATCAGTCCCTGTTGCTGCGCTCCGAGATGCAATGGTCGCGGGACCTGCTGGTGCCGCTGGAGCAGTTCTCCATGGGCGGGCCGGAGAGCGTGCGCGCTTACGGCGTGGCCGAGTTGTTGTGGGACCAGGCGGCCTTTCTCTCGGCCGAGTACCTGATTGATGCGCCGTTCATTGCCGATCGTCTGGCTTTCGGCAACCGAAACTGGGGCGAATTGCTGCAGTTCTCGCTGTTTCTGGACTATGCCATCGGCAAGTCGAACGATCCGCTGCCCAATGCGCAGGGCGTCGTGGTGGATCAATACGAGGACTACAGCGGCGTAGGCTGGAGCCTGCGCCTGAATGTGCCGGGGAGGTTGGTATCGCGCCTGATGATGGCCTGGAACCTGGGCGGCAGCGACAAGGACCCGGAGAATGGCCGCGACCCGCAGATCTGGTTCGACCTGACCTTGGATTTCTGAGTCTCTTGACCCGGCAAGTGTGCGGCGACTCCGGCGAAGCGTCGGCGCATGGCGGCTGAAGGCGGTTTCACCGTCCTTGGCGGGGCGGCGCCGGGGCTTCGCGTTGCCGTTCTGGCAAGCCGGTTTCATTCCCAGGTCTGCGAGCGCCTGCTGGCCGGTTGCCGGGACGCGCTACGGCAACGGGGCGCCGTTGCGGCCGAAGTGCTGCGTGTGCCGGGCGCCTTCGAGTTGCCGCTGGCAGCCCGCTGGCTGGCGGATCGCATGCCGCCGGCCCGGCCAGAAGCGATCGTCGCGTTGGGCGCCGTAATTCGTGGCGAGACCGCGCACTTCGATTACATCTCCTCCGCATGCGTCCGCGGGCTGGCCGCTGTTGCCCGCGACTCCCGGTTGCCGGTGTCCCTTGGCGTATTGACCACGGACACCTTGCAACAGGCGCTGGCGCGTTGCCCCGAAGGGGAGGACAACAAGGGCTACCAGGCCGCGCTGGCCGCCATTGAGATGGCGTTGTTGCGGCGGCAACAGGGCCGTGACCAACAGGACCGTGACGATACGTAAAGACCGTTCCCGGTCGCGCCGCTACGCCATGCAGGCCCTGTACCAGTGGCAGGTTACTCGCGGCTCCGCCTCCGGGATCGTCTCCGAGTTCCTTGAAGACCGGGACCTGGCCGCCGCCGATGTCGGCCACTTTCGCAACCTGCTGCAAGGCATCGTCGCCCATTGCGAAGACCTGGACCATCGTCTCGAACCCCTGCTGGATCGTCCCCTGGGTCAATTGGACCCGGTTGCCCGCGGCATACTCTATATCGGCCTGTACGAGCTCCTGCACTGCCCCGATATTCCGTGGCGAGTGGCGCTGGCCGAGTCCGTGAAGCTGGCCAAGACTTTCGGCGGCGAGGATTCCTACAAGTACGTCAACGGCGTGTTGGACCGCGCCGCCAGGGACCTGGGGAGGGCCGGCCCTGCCGCCTCCGGTTGACAATCCGCCCCGGGACCGCGAGCGGGATTGGATCCGGCGTTATTTTGCCCGCGGACGCACCGGCGCGCCTCCGGGGACCTTGCGCGGCATCGGCGACGATGCCGCCCTGTTGCGACTCCCCGCCGGCCAGACCCTGGCGGTGACCACCGACACCCTGGTTGCCGGCTGTCACTTCCCGCCCCGGGCGGCCCCCCGGGATGTAGGCCATAAATCCCTGGCCGTGAGCCTGAGCGACCTGGCCGCCACTGGCGCCGAGCCGCGCTGGATCTTCCTGGCGCTGACCCTGCCCCGTCCCGACGAGTCCTGGCTGGCGGCCTGCGCCGAAGGGCTGTTCGCCCTGGCGGATCGCTACGCCGTCGTTCTGGCCGGGGGCGACCTTAGCCGCGGCCCGCTGGCGCTTACCGTCACCGCCTGCGGCCTGGTCCCGGACGACTGCGCCCTGGGCCGCGGCGGGGCCCGCCCAGGCGACCAAATCTGGGTAACGGGCACCCTGGGAGATGCCGGCCTGGGTCTGCAACTGGAGCAGGGCGCCGCCCCTGCCGCCGCCGCGCGCTGGCGGGAGACGCTGTTGGCGCGGCTATGCCGTCCGCAGCCCCGTGTGCCCCAGGGCCTGGCCCTGCGCCGCATCGCCACAGCCTGTATCGATCTTTCCGACGGCCTGGCGCGCGACTTGGCGTTGCTCCTGGAGGCCAGTGGCGCCGGCGCTGTCCTGGATCCTTCCCGCCTGCCCTTGTCGCCGGCATTGCGGGAATGTCTGCCCCCCGAAGCGGCCTGGGAGCTGGCGCTCGCCGCCGGCGACGACTACGAACTCTGTTTTACCGCCCCCCCCGAAGCCGGGCCTCGCCTGCAGGGGCTGGCGGGCGCAGGCGGCGCCGACGCCTGCGACCTGACCCTTCTGGGTACGGTGACGTCCGGGACGGGGCTTTGCTGGCGCACCGCTGACGGGCGCGATTTCCTCCCCGCCGGCGCCGGTTACCGTCATTTCTGAATCCCGCGGCAATTTTCGCTTCGATTTTGGTTATAGTTCCCGCGGGCCGGCAACCGAAAACCGGCAGCCCACGAAGACCAGCAACCGATAAGGGAGGGCGAGGCTATGAATACCGACGCGGAGCGCGGCAACGACCGGGATGACGGCAAGGCAGAGGATTACCGTACCGAGCGGGACAGCATGGGCGCAGTGCGGTTGCCGGCGGCGGCGCTGTACGGCGCCCAGACCTGGCGCGCCGTGGAGAATTTCCCCATCAGCGATCTGCGAATGCCGCGCGCCTTCTTGCGCGCGCTGGGGCTGATCAAGGAGACGGCGGCCGCGGTCAACGCGGAACTGGGTCTGTTGGACGAGGGCCGCGCCACGGCCATCCGGGAAGCCGCCGGCCGCGTCGCCGCCGGCGCCCACGACGCCCAATTTCCGGTGGACGTGTTTCAGACCGGTTCCGGCACCAGCTCCAACATGAACTGCAACGAAGTGATCGCCCGCCTGGCCTCTGCCGGCGCGCAGATCGCCGTCCACCCCAACGACCACGTCAATATGGGGCAGAGCAGCAACGACGTGATCCCCACGGCCATCCATCTCAGCGCCAGCCTGCTGGCCGCCGAACGGCTGCTGCCTGCCCTGGAGCGCCTTGCCGACTCCATTGGGCGGCGCAGCCGGGAGCTGGAGGGGGTCGTCGCTACGGGCCGCACCCATCTGATGGACGCCATGCCCGTGACCCTGGGCCAGGAGATCGGCGCCTGGCGCTCCCAGGTGGAGCACGGCGCCGAGCGCATCCGGGCGTCCTTGCAGGGGATGCACGAACTGCCGCAGGGAGGGACGGCCGTGGGTACCGGCATCAATGCCCATCCCTCCTTTGCCGGGCGTTTCGCCGAACGGCTGGCGGCGGCCACCGGCATCCCTTTCCGCCCGGCGGCGGACCGTTTCGAGGCCCTGAGCAGCCAGGATGCGGCGGTGGCGCTCAGCGGCCAACTCAAGGCGCTGGCCGTCGCCCTGATGAAGATCTGCAACGACCTGCGCTGGATGAACAGCGGCCCGTTGTCGGGTCTGGCGGAGATCGCGCTGCCGGCCCTGCAACCGGGCAGCAGCATTATGCCGGGCAAAGTGAACCCCGTGATCCCCGAGGCGGTCTGCATGGTCTGCGCCCAGGCGATCGGCAACGACGCGACCATCACCGTGGCCGGCCAGTCCGGCAATTTCCAGCTCAACGTCATGCTGCCCGTGATCGCCTACAATCTCTGTCAGAGTCTGGAGATCCTCGCCGCCGCCGCCCGCGTCCTGGCCGAGCGGGCGATTGACGGCTTCACCGTGAACCGCGAGCGTCTCCGCCAGGGGCTGGAACGCAACCCCGTTCTGGTGACCGCCCTGAATGCCGCGATAGGCTACGAGCAGGGCGCCCGCATCGCCAAGACCGCCTACGCCCAGGGGCGCCCGGTGCGGGAGGTCGCCTTGGAGTTAAGCGGCCTTTCCGCCGAGGAACTGGACCGTCTGCTGGACCCGGCGGCCTTGACGCGCGGCGGTATTCCCGGCTGACGCGCGCTGGGCGTCTGCAAACGGTTTATATGAACCGCCATAAGCCATGGGACAATGCTTGCAGGGGGATATTCCCCAAGCCGTTACGCAATCGAGGGCAAGAAAAGCGGTTCTTACGCACCACTCCCCCCTTGAGGGGGAGCCGGCAAGACGAGGGCGCAAGCCCGATGTCGCGCCGGTGGGGGGAGCATCGAAAG
>JAPPQA010000026.1 GCA_028817255.1 Gammaproteobacteria bacterium
ATGGCCGCCTGGGCGCCTTCCTTGCATTCCGCTCGTATCTGATCCGATGGCCGCCGGGCGCGAGCGCTCCGGGCGCCTTTCCCCCTTAAGCTACCGGGATGCGGGCGTGGACCTCGCCGCGGGCGAGCGGCTGGCGGGTCGCGTCCGCGAGTTGGCCGTTGACACCCCCCGCCGCGGCGTGGTGGCGGGCGTAGGCGGATTCGGCGCGGTGTTCGATTTGGCGCCGCTGGGGCTGCGCGATCCGCTGCTGGTCTCGGCCACGGACGGGGTCGGCACCAAGCTGCAGCTGGCAGTGCGGGCCGGGGCCCTGGCCGGCGTTGGCATAGACTTGGTCGCCATGTGCGCCAACGACGTGCTGGCGCAGGGCGCCGCGCCGTTGTTCTTTCTGGATTACCTCGCTTGCGGCCGGCTGGACGTGGAGGAGGCGGCGCTGCTGGTGGCGGGCATCGCGAAAGGGTGCCGCATTGCCGGCGCGTCCCTGGTCGGCGGCGAGACCGCGGAGATGCCCGGCGCCTACGTGAAGGAGAAATACGATCTTGCCGGCTTTTGCGTGGGGGCCGTGGAGCGCGAGCGGCTGATTGACGGCGCCTCTATTCGGGAGGGCGACCTGCTCGTCGCGCTGCCCTCCAGCGGCGCCCATGCCAACGGTTACTCGCTGATTCGCAAGATTCTTGATGGAGACGAACAGACGCCTCCGCCGCCCGATACGCCGTTGCCGGAATTACTGGCCCCGACCCGCATCTACGTCCCGGCCGTCGTCGCCCTGTTGCAGGAGGTGCCGGTGCGGGGCATCGCCCACATCACCGGCGGGGGGCTGCCGGGAAACCTGGTTCGCATCCTGCCCGAAGGGCTGGGCGCCGTGGTGGACGAGGGCAGTTGGCGCTGGCCGGAGCTGTTCGAATGGTTGCAGGCTCAGGGCAAGATCGCGCGGGAGGAGATGTACCGGGTCTTCAATTGCGGCATCGGCATGGTGCTCTGCGTTGCCCCTGGCGATGAGAAACGGGCGCTGGACTGCCTGGCGGCGGCGGGGGAGCCCGGTTGCTGGGTCGCCGGTCGCGTGGAGCGGGTTGCGGCGGGCGCGGATCGGTTTCGTTTTATCCGGGGGGGGCGGGAGGCCGGCCCGGACGCTGCACCGCGCTCAGAAATCCCCTCAGAATGTTGAGTTCGTCGCGGTTGGGCAGCGCCCGGTTGAACAGCAGTCGCAGCCGCCGCATCGGGCTGGCGCGGCGCCTGGAGAGGAAGCCCGTATCCCTCATGCAGCGCTCCAGGTGTTCGTAGAACCGTATCATTTCCTCCGCGCTCGCCGGCGTCGCCGCAGTCCCGGGAAGGGGCGCCGCCTCCGGGGGCGGCGTCCGCTCGCCGGCCAGCCGCGCGAGCAGCAACTCGTAGCAGATCAGCTGCGCCGCCGCGGCCACGTTCAGGGAGCGGAAATCCGGGACGGTGGGGATGCATACCAGGCGGTGGCAATATTCCAGGTCCCGGTTGCCAAGCCCGCTCTGTTCGCCCCCGAAGACGAAGGCGGCCGCCGTGTCGCCATGCCCTGCGTGCCGCAGGGCCATCGCCGCCGCCTCGCGGGGCGTCAGCGTGGGCCAGGCCAGCCGCCGCCGCCGGGCGGTGGTGCCGAATACCAGCGAGCAGTCGCCGATCGCCTCCGGCAGCGAGCGGCAGACAGCGGCGCGGTCCAGGATGTCGTCCGCCCCGGCGGCCCGCGCCGTGGCCTCCGCGCAGGGGAAGTTTGCCGGCCGCACCAGGCGCAGCCGTTCCTGTCCCATGGCCTTCATGGCGCGGGCGGCGGCGCCTATATTGCCGGGGTGCGTGGTGTCCGCCAGGACGATGCGAATGGCGTCTTGCGGGGCGCCTTGCGGGTTCGGGGGCATGTGCTGCTGCGAGTCCTCCGCCGCCTAGGATACCATCCGCCGGGGCGCGGGTAGGGAAGGCCATGCAACCCATGTTGAACATCGCCGTGCAAGCGGCCCGCAACGCCGGCGATTTCCTGGTCCGGCGCCTGGACCGGGCGGCGCACCTGCATGTGCTGGACAAGGGGCCCAACGACTACGTCAGCGAGGCCGACCGCCGGGCCGAGGCGATCGTCCTCGCCGAGATTCGCAAGGCGTACCCGGGCCATGCGGTGTTGGCCGAAGAGTCCGGCGCTCAGGCCGGCAACGACTGCCAGTGGATCGTCGATCCCCTGGACGGCACCACCAATTTTCTGCACGGCTGCCCGCACTTCGCCGTGTCCGTCGCCGTGCGCCGCGGCACCCGCCTGTTGCATGCCGTGGTTTACGACCCCCTGCGCCAGGAGATGTACACGGCCAGCCGGGGAGAAGGCGCCTACCTCAACGAGCGGCGCATTCGGGTCAGCGGCCGCGCCGCCAGCGGCCCGAAGGGCCTGAAGCGCGCCCTGGTGGGCACCGGATTCCCCTTTCGCAACCCGGCCCGCCTGCCGGCCTATCTGGACGCCCTGGAGCGGGTCTGCCGGGCGGTCACGGACGTGCGGCGCATGGGTTCGGCCGCCCTGGACCTCGCCGCCGTAGCCTGCGGCCGGCTGGACGGCTTCTGGGAGAGCGATCTGCAGCTCTGGGACATCGCCGCCGGCGTGTTGCTGGTGGAGGAGGCCGGCGGGTTGGTTACCGATCTGGAGGGCGGCACTGGCCACTTGCGCTGCGGCCAGATCCTGGCCGGCAGTCCCTCCGTCCATGGCCAATTGCTGCGGCTGTTGGCGCCGTCGGGCGGCCGCCGTCCCGGCCCGCCTCGCCGCCCGGGCGGGGCTGGGGGAAAGGCGCCGCGGCCTGTTAAGAAAAGGCGCCCCGCCGGTTCCGGCGGGGCGCGCAAGCCTTAGGTTTCGCCAAAAAGGTTTCGCCAAAAAAAAACGCCCCACCGGGAGCCGGCGGGGCGCATATCCGCTAACGAACGTCGGGTCTTTACATGCCCGGCGGGTTGACGGGACCGGGAGACGCGGTACCCCGGCAGTTGGCCGGCAGATACTTCTGGGCCAAGCCGCCGCTAGGAGCTGAGCAGGTCCACGTGACGCCGCTCGAGCTACCCGTGGCCGCGTACTCTAGCGTCTGGCCCGCAGCGGTATCGCCGCCGATAGCCTGGTAGGCGATGGACACTGTCGCTGCCGTATTGCTGACTCGATTGTATGTGATGCCCTGTACGATATCCGTAGCGTAGGAGTTAGTGAGCCCCATACCGGCTTCCTGCTGGTCGGCTGGCATGAAGCCGCTCGAGATATATGCCTCGGCGATGCTGGCCTTGGCCGGCGCGAACAGGTTGATGCCCTCCGTAACCTTGGCCCGTATCGAGTTATCAATGAAGGCCGGGATGGCGATGGCGGACAGGATGCCGATGATGACGATCACCACCATCAGCTCGATCAGGGTGAAACCCTGCTGGATTTGCTTCTTCATCTTGCTTTCCCTCTGTGGAACCATATGGTTTTCGGCGCCTTTGCCGCGCCTTCGCCATTAAAAGTAGCAGGAACCGTGCCAGGGACGCAATTCCCTTTGTGGGAAGGCGCCTCGCACGGGCGCCGCCCGCTTCGGAGGGCGAATATCCAGGGCTTGCCGCGACCCAATGCGTCGAATTGTGACGTGTTGCGTCGCTATTCTCGGCGGGCGCGGCCTTCCCGCAAGACGGCGCCCGCGCGTCGCTATTCCAGGTTCAGCTTCTTCAGGCGGTAGCGCAGGGCGCGCAGGCTCAGCCCCAGGAGCTTGGCGGCCCGGGTCCGGTTCCAGCGGGTCTGTTGCAGGGCGGCGAGGATCTTCCCCTTGGCGACATCGTCCAGCTGGCGGTCCAGGCCGGCCCCGGGCGCCGGCGCCTCCTCCGGCGCGGCCTGCGGCGACGCGGCCGGCAGTCGCAGATGCTCGGGGGAGACCGTGCCGGAGTCGCACAGCGTCAGGGCCCGTTCCAGGATGTTCTCCAGTTCGCGCACGTTGCCGGGATAGTCGTAGCGCCGCAGCCGTTTCAGCGCGGCGGCGCTTAGCCGCGGCGGCGCGCGGTCGGCGCGGCGGGCCAGCCGTTGCAACACGGCTGCCGCCAGCGGCGGGATGTCTTCGCGGCGCTCGCGCAGGGGGGGCACATGCAGTGCGATCACCTGCACCCGGTAGTAGAGGTCGCGGCGGAAGCGTCCGGAGGCCACCAGCGGTTCCAGCGGCTGTTGCGCGGCGCTTAAGATGCGCACGTCCACGGGCCGTTCCCGTTCCGCGCCCACCGCCCGCACGCTGCGTTCCTGGATGGCGCGCAGCAACTTGACCTGGAAGGAAGCCGGCAGATCGGTGATCTCGTCAAGGAACAGGCTGCCCCCGTCGGCGGCCTGGAACAGGCCGTCGCGGTGTCCCGTGGCGCCGGTGAAGCTCCCCTTGCGATGCCCGAACAACTCGCTCTCCACCAGTTCGGCCGGGATCGCGGCGCAGTTGACCGGCACGAAGTGGCCGTTGCGTCGCGGCCCCTGCTCGTGGATGAGGCGCGCGACCAGTTCCTTGCCGGTGCCGGTCTCGCCGTGGATATAGACCGGCGCCTGGCCGCGCGCCAGGCGGGCGGTCTCCGCCAGGAGATGGCGGATGGCGGGGCTGTTGCCGACCAGCCGGGTGCGAGTTGCCGCGCTGTCCGCGGGCAGCTGCAGGGCGTTGCGGATCAGGGTGCGCAGTTGCGCCAGGTCAACCGGTTTGCCGATGAAATCGAAGGCGCCGGCCTTCAGCGCGCGCACGGCGCTTTCCACGTTGCCATGGGCGGTGATGACGATGATCGGGATTCCGGGGTGGCGCTTCTGCGCGAACTTCACCAGTTCGAGGCCGTCGCCGTCCGGGAGCCGCATGTCCGTGAGGCAGAGCCGGGGGGATTGCTCTTGCAGCGCCCGCTTCGCCCCGGCGATGTCCGGCGCCTCCAGTCCCGCCAGCTCCATGCGCCGCAACGTGAGCAGCAGCAATTCCCGGATGTCCCGTTCGTCGTCCACGACCAGGACTTGCGGGTTGGCGGCGGCGGGCTTCATACCGCGATGGCGCTGTCCGGCGGCTCGAAGCGGACCCGGAAGCAGCAGCCCCCGGTCGAATTGGCATGCAGGCCCAGGGCGGCGCGGTTTGCCTCGCACAGTTGACTGGCGACATACAGCCCCAGTCCCGAGCCGGCGGCCTCGGTGGTGAAAAAGGGTTCGAACAGCCGCTCGCGGTACTCTTCGCGAATCCCCCGGCCGCTGTCTATGACGTCTATGTACGGGGCGCGGCTGTCCGCCTCCGTGCCGCAGACCAGTTCCAGCAGCGGCTGTCGGCGGCTGTAGCGGAGCGCGTTTTCCCCCAGGTTCCACAACACCTGGTGGAGTTGGCTGGCGTCCGCGCTGACCGGGCCCGCCCGGCGCTCGATCCGAGTTGAGACATCGTCCGGGCGCAACGATTTCGTCTCCGCGAATTCCCTGGCGAATGCCGGCAGCCATTGGTCCATATGCAGCTCTTCCCGGTGCGCCGCTTGCCGGCCGAGCGTCATGACATTCTCCACGATGCCGTTCATGCGTCGCCCGTTGCGGGCGATGATCTGCACCAGGCGGCGCTCCTCCGCGGAGAGGGCGGCGGACTCGTGCAGCAGTTGGCCGGCATGGCTTATGGCGCCCAGAGGATTGCGTATCTCGTGGGAGATGCTGGCGGTCAGGCGGGCGAGAGAGGCGTTCTTCAGGGCTGTCGCCCGTTGCTGCACGGCGGCCGAGTCTTCCAGCACGATGAGCCAGCCCGGCGGCGCCTGGCCGTCTTCTTGCAGCGGGATGCCTTGCGCCTCCAGTTCCCCGAGGCGGGTGCGGAAGGGCGCCCGGCGCTCGCATTTCTGTGCCAGTATGGCCATGTCTTCGGACAGCTCGCCCAAGGCGCGGCCCTGCGGTTCCCGGGCCGCGTCGCCCAACAGGCGCATCGCCGAGCGGTTGCCGAATTGCACCCGCAGGCCGCCATCGAGGACCAGGACCCCGGTTTGCAGCATCCGCAGGATGCGCTCGTTCAGCTGGGCGAGGTCTTCCGCCTTGCGCCGTTCCCGTTCCGCCTGCGCCTCGCTGGTTGCCACCCGCCTGGCGCCGAAGGCGCCGGTGCCGGCGGCGGCGTAGAAGGCAAGGCAGAAGAGCCCCGTCTGCGGGAAGTTCGCCAGGCTGGGGGAATAGACGAGATAGGCGTACAGCTCCTGGTACAGGACCGCCATGGCGGCCAGGGAGGCGTACAGGAACACCGCGGGGTTGCCCGCCAGGATGCTGTTGCCGGCAATGCTGACCAGCAGCAACAGCTCGAAGCCGTTGCCCACGCCGCCGCTCGCGTACATCATCAGGGAGAGGGCGACGATGTCGGCGAGCGTCCCCAGGGTGAGTTGCGTCATGTAGGAGGGCCAGCGCAATTGCGCCAGGATGGCGCCCGGCAGGGAGCACAGGAGATAGCCGACGACCGTTGCCGGGAACAGGCCCCGGTGGGGCAGGTCGCCGGGGGACGGCAGCCAGTCGGCCAGGATCATGCCGAGGAACAGGAACGCGATCGCGTTGCGGTACAGGGAGAAGTACAGGAGACCGCGCCAGTTGGCGCGCGGGGGGCGGAGGTCGAAGATCGGCGCCCACCGGAAGGGCGGTCGTTCTTTCCGCTCAGCCCCGGCAGCGGTTACAGCGGAAATCCTCTCCATTCGTCTGCGCATCCTCCGTTTGCCGGGGGACGAAAGTCCCGCAGCGCGTGCATCGCCTCGTTGCGCGGGGCCGCGCTCCGCCCCGCCGAAGGCGGTCGCGGGCCGTCTCCAGGCCCCGTAACGCGCGGCGCAGAGCCAGTAGCAGGCACATCGCCAGCCCGGCGGCGATCAGCGCCAGCAACGCTATGCGTAGCATAGGGGCCTTGCCATTGAGCGATTCTCCGTTCGGCTGGTAGAATGAGGCGAGGCGCACGCGGTTTCTTTAGCAAGTATGCCATCGCCCGGCACGAACTTTCACGATATATCATAACACCGCGGGTAACACCGCGGAGAAACGGAGGGACGCGATTTTCCATGCATCTGCACGAATACCAGGCCAAGAAATTGCTGCAGGAGTACGGTATCCCGGTGCCGCCGGGCGAGCCCGCCTTTAGCGTGCGGGAGGCGTTGCGTTGCGCCGCCGAGCTGGGCGAGGGAGGGTGGATCGTCAAGGCGCAGGTGCACTCCGGCGGCCGCGGCAAGGCGGGCGGCGTTCAACGCGCCCGGGATTGGCAGGAGTTGGAGCGACAGGTGCGCGGCTTGCTGGGGACGCGGCTGATGACCCGGCAGTCGGCTCCGGAGGGCAAGCCGGTGCATTGCGTGCTGGTGCAGGCCGCCGTCGGCATCAAGCGCGAGTTATATTTGGCGCTGCTGGTGAACCGCAGCGACTGCCGGGTGGCGATCGTCGCCTCCGCCGCCGGCGGCATGGACATTGAGGAGATCGCGGAGCGGGAACCCGACAAGATTCACCGGCTGGCGATTGACCCGGTATTTGGTCTCGGCGCCTACCAGTGCCGGCAATTGGGTTTTCTGCTGGGGCTGGACGCCGGGCAACGGCGCCGGTTGACGGCGATCCTGCGCGATATGTACCGGTTGTTTGCGGACAAGGACCTGAGCCTGCTGGAGATCAATCCGCTGGTGATCGATGACCGCGGGGAACTCCTGGCCTTGGACGCCAAGATCAGCATAGACGACAACGCCCTGTTTCGGCAGGGAATCCTTGCGGAGTGGCGGGACCCGACGCAGACGGACGAGAAGGAGAGCATGGCCAAGCGCTTCGACCTCAATTATGTTGCCCTGGACGGGAATATCGGTTGCATGGTGAACGGCGCGGGCTTGGCGATGGCCACCATGGACATCATCCAGTTGCATGGCGGCAGGCCGGCGAATTTCCTCGACGTGGGCGGCGGCGCCACTACGGAGCGGGTGTCGGAGGCATTCAAGATCATTGTCAGCGACCCCCAGGTGCAGGCGATCCTGGTCAATATTTTCGGCGGCATCGTCCGTTGCGATCTGATTGCGGAGGGAGTGATTCAGGCGGTGCGCGAGGTGGGGGTGCGGGTGCCCGTGGTCGCCAGGCTTGAGGGGACGCAGGTGCGCAAGGGGCGGCAGCTCCTGACCGACAGCGGGCTGGCGATTACCCCCGCGGAGGACCTGGCGGATGCCGCGGTCAAGGCGGTGGCGGCTGCCGGAGAAGATACGGATGCCGATCCTGGTAGATAAGCACACGCGGCTTTTGTGCCAGGGCTTTACCGGCCGCCAGGGCAGTTTCCATTGCCGGCAGGCCATGGAATACGGTACGCGCCTGGTGGGCGGGGTGACTCCGGGGCGCGGCGGCGAGAGCCACCTGGACCTGCCTGTTTTCAACACGGTCGCCGAGGCCGTGCGCGAGACCGGCGCCGATGCCAGCATGATCTTCGTCCCGGCAGCCTTCGCCGCCGATGCCATCATGGAGGCGGCGGATGCGGGGATCGGCATGATCGCCTGCATTACCGAGGGGATCCCGGTGCTGGATATGGTGCGGGTGCGCGCGGCGCTGACACCTTGTTCCGCGGTCCGCTTGATCGGGCCGAACTGCCCGGGAGTGATTACCCCCGGGCAATGCAAGATGGGAATCATGCCCGGGGGCATTCACCGGCCCGGATGCGTAGGCATCGTTTCCCGCTCCGGCACCCTGACCTACGAGGCGGTGCATCAGACCAGCGGCAACGGGCTGGGCCAGAGCACCTGTGTGGGGATCGGCGGGGACCCGATCCACGGGATGGGTTTCGTGGATTGCCTGCGGCTGTTCGAGGAGGACGAGCAGACCCGGGGAGTTATCCTGGTCGGGGAGATCGGCGGTACGGCCGAGGAAGAGGCCGCCGAGTTCATCGCGGCGGAGATCAGCAAGCCGGTAGCGGCTTATATCGCCGGCGTCACCGCGCCGCCGGGTCGGCGCATGGGCCATGCCGGCGCCATCGTTTCGGGAGGGACGGGCGCCGCGGAGCAGAAATACCGCGCCCTGGAGAAGGCGGGCGTCGCCACGGTTCGTTCCCCGGCCGAGTTGGGCGATGCCATGGCGAAGTTGCTGCAATAGCCGCCGCCATCGGCCGCGGTTCCGGGTAGGGTTGCATGTCCGCCCCCGTGTTGCGCATCGTCCTTGCCCAGCGGAACTTTACGGTCGGCGACATCGCCGGCAACGCGGAGCGCATCGTCGCGTCTTCGGAGGCCGCCCGGGACGAGCACCGCGCCGATCTCGTCCTGTTCCCCGAGTGCAGCCTCACCGGCTACCCTCTGGACGACCTGCTCTACAGGCCGGATCTGCACCGCCAAGTCGAAGACGGCCTGGCGCGCATCGCGCAACGGGTGCACGGCATCCATATGCTGATCGGCCATCCCCGCCGGGAGGAAGGGGCGTTGTACAACGCCTGTACCTTGCTTAGGGACGGCGAGCGGCGCCTGACCTACTGCAAGCGCAATCTGCCGAATTACGGCGTATTCGACGAAAAAAGACATTTTACCCCCGGTGACCGGGTGCATCTGGCGCACATCAACGGGGTGCGGATCGCTCCCACGATCTGCGAAGACATCTGGCACCAGGAGCCGGCGCGGCGCATCCGCGCGGCGGGCACGGAGCTGCTGGTCAATATGAACGCCTCTCCTTTCGATATCGGCAAGCCGGAAGAACGGCGGCGGGTGTTGCGGGACCGGGTTCGGGAAACGGGGCTGCCCATCCTCTATGCCAACCTGGTCGGCGGCCAGGATGGCCTGGTGTTCGATGGCGGCTCCATGGCCGTGGATGGGAACGGCAGCATCCTCTTGCAGGCGCCTTTGTTCCGCGAGGGGCTGTACTTGCTGGAGTGCCGCCGCGGGGCGGGGGGAGGGCGCCTGGAGTTGCGCGCTTCCGTGACCACGCCGCTCCCGGAGCCTGTGGAGCGCGTTTACCGGGCATTGGTCATGGGGGTCGGGGATTACGTGCGCAAGAACGATTTCGCGGGCGCGCTGGTCGGCGTGTCCGGGGGCATAGACTCGGCCCTGACCTTGTGCATTGCCGTAGATGCCCTCGGTTCTGACAGCGTCGAGGCCCTGCTCCTGCCCTCTCGACATACGGCCGCAATGAGCGTCGAGGATGCCAGTGAATTAGCGAAGCGGTTGGGGGCGCCGTACCGCATCCTGTCTATTGAGCGGACCTGCCCTGCCGTTCTGGAGACCCTGGGCGATGATGCCTTCCCTGCCGGCACGGGAGATACGGAAGATACGGTGGCGGAGAACGTGCAGGCGCGGTGCCGCGGCGTATTGCTGATGGCCGTGTCCAACCGGAGTGGGAAGTTGGTGTTGGCGACCGGCAACAAGAGCGAGGCGGCGGTAGGCTATACGACCTTGTATGGAGATACGGTGGGCGGTTTTGCCCCGCTGAAAGATATCTACAAAACCCGCGTGTACGAACTTGCCCGCTGGCGCAACCGCCAGGGGCGGGTCATTCCCGACCGCATCCTGGAGCGGCCGCCAAGTGCGGAGTTGCGGCCGAACCAAACGGACCAGGACTCTCTGCCCCCTTACGCGACGCTGGACCCGATCCTGGAGCGCTATATTGAACGGGACCAGAGTCCGGCGGAGATCGTCCGTGCCGGCTTCGATGCCGCCACCGTGCTGCAGGTGGCCGCACTGGTTGGCCACAGCGAGCACAAGAGGCGCCAGATGCCGCCCGGGGTGCGTATCGGCAAGCGCTGCTTCGACCGGGACCGGCGCTACCCGATCTGCTCGCGTTACCGGGAAGGCGGCCCCTCCGAGCCCCCCTCCGAACCCCCTGGACATTCGGGCGCTGCCTGACTACTTGATCCGGATCCGCTCGATCTCGGCAATCTCCTTGGACTGGGGGTAGTTCAGCCGCAATACGCGCAAAGCGTCGCGCGACAGTTCCTCCAGTTCCAGAACCTTGTAGGCCCGGGCCATGATCGCCAGCGCCATGGGCGTCGAAGGCGTGCGCGGGTAATGCTGTACCACGTATTGGGCGCGATTGGCGGCTGCCAGGTAGGCGCCGCGATTCAGGTAATAGTTGGCCACGCTGATCTCGTGCTTGGCCAGGATATTGCGCAGATAAACCATGCGCTGCCCGGCATCCGGGGCATACTTGCTGTCTGGGAATTTGCGCCGCAACTCCGCGAAGTACTCGAAAGCCTGTAGTTTGGAGGCCGGGTCTCTTTGCGAGGCGTCGAGGCGGAGATAGCGATCCGCCAGGCCGCCGCCCCGGTAGAAATTCGCCAGACCGCGCAGGTAGTATGCGTAATCCACGTGCGGATGCTGGGGATAGCGCTTGATGAACCGGTCGCAGGTATCGATCGCGTTGTCCGATTCTTCGCTCTTGTAGTAGAGATAGGCCAGGTCCAGGAGGGCTTGTTGGCCGTATGCGCCGAACGGAGAGCGGCTTTCCAGGGCCGTGTACATTTCCTTCGCTTGTTCATAGTTGCCGCTCTGCAGGGCGCCCTTGGCCTCTGCGTAAAGCCGTTCCGCGGGCCAGTCCGCGAAGGCGTTTTTGCCGGAGGAGCCGCATGCCGTCAGGAGGCAGGGCAACAACAAACAGGCGACGCTCCGGAGCATGGTCATCGCAGGCATGATCATGGAAGATTAGAGCAGGGAGGCGCCCTACCGCAAGTCCGCGTCCCTTTACTGTCGGCGCCATACGGAATTCGCCGATGCAAATATGGCGTATGCAAGCAGGGACGCACAAGCCGTTACGCAAAGGAGCGCGAAGCGCGCGCTTGCTATGCGGGATTCCGGCTTTCGCCGGAATGACGAGGTAAAGGGCGGGAATGACGAGGTGGGGCATGGGAATGGGAGGCCGGCGCACTGGCCCCCGGCATTGCGGTAGCATAACCTTGTCTGCGGTATGGAAGCAGGCAAATTGTCTTTGCGCATTTCTTCGGATTGCGCGGGTCGTCGCTTGGATCAGGCTTTGGCGCAGCTCCTGCCGCAGTATTCGCGCTCCCGGATACAGCAGTGGATTCGCGGCGATGCCGTCCGGGTCGAGGGGCGCGCGGCACCGGCGCGCCATCCGGTTTGCGGCGGGGAGCGGGTCGAGATCCGCATCCCCCGGGAAGGGTCCGACGGGCACTGGCAGGCCGAGGCGATCCCGCTGGCGATCCTTTACGAGGACGAGGAACTCCTGATCGTGGATAAGCCTCCCGGACTGGTCGTGCATCCGGGGGCCGGCAACCGCGAGCATACGCTGCTGAACGCTTTGCTGTACCGTTTCCCAGGCCTGACCGCGGTCCCGCGGGCGGGCATCGTGCATCGTCTGGACAAGGACACTTCCGGCCTGATGGTCGTGGCCAGGACCGGCGCCGCCCATGTTTCCCTGGTCGGGCAGCTCAAGGAACGTTCTGTCCGAAGGGAATATCGGGCTCTCGTAGCAGGGCGCGTCTCTCACGGCGGGCAGGTAGAGTTGCCGATAGGGCGCCACCCCCGCCGCCGCACGCGGATGGCAGTCGTGGCGGCCGGGCGGCCGGCGCTTACCCGCTATCGGGTGCTCGAAAGGTTCCCGGGCTATAGCTGGCTGTCGCTGCGCCTGGAGACCGGCAGGACGCACCAGATTCGAGTGCACATGGCCCATCTGGGGCATCCGGTGGCGGGCGACCCCCTGTATGGCCGGCGCCCGGTCGCGGCGGCGCCCCTTCTGCCCAGGCAGGCCCTGCATGCCCGCGCGCTCGCTTTGACCCATCCGCGGTCGGGTAAGCGCATGCGCTGGGAGGCGCCGTTGCCCGCCGATATGGCGCGGCTGTTGGCCGATTTGCGCAAAGACGCCGGCAGTGATGCTGGCGCTTGAGTTTCGCGGGACGGCGCGGCCCCGCTTGAATCCTGGGATTGCGGCGGCATATTGACCTGTAAGGAGCGACCCGATGCACCCGGAGCAATTTACCCATACGTTGCAACAGCTCCTGGCGGAGGCCAGGGAGCTGGCCCTGGGCCGTGCCCACCAGGTCCTGGAACCGGAGCACTTATTGGCTGCCATGCTGGCCCGGGAGGAGGGCGAGGCGCGGCGATTGCTGGCGGCAGCGGGAACGGATCTGGTCCGCTTGCGGCAGAACCTGGCCCGGAGGCTGGACGGGATGCCGCGGGCGGCCGGCGCGCAAAAGGACGACTGCCGTTTGTCCGGGCGGCTGGGGCAGCTGTTGGACGCCGGCGAAACGCTGGCGCGGCAACGCGGGGATCGCTACATCTCCAGCGAGCTGGTTCTGTTGGCCATGATGCGGGAGTGCGCGCAACTCGCGGAGCCGCTGCGGGAATGCGGGGCTCAGGCGTCCCGCCTCGAAGAGGCTATCGAACGGTCCCGGGATGGGCGCTCGGTTGACGATCCGGGTGCGGAAGAACAGCGCCAGGCCCTGGAGAAATACACCGTTGACCTGACGGCGCGTGCCGAGCGCGGGGATCTGGACCCCGTGATCGGGCGGGACGAGGAGATTCGGCGCGCCATCCAGGTGTTGCAGAGGCGCACCAAGAATAACCCGGTGCTGATCGGCGATCCGGGAATTGGCAAGACGGCCATTGTAGAGGGACTGGCGCAGCGCATTGTGGACGGCGAGGTGCCGGAATTGCTGAAGGACAAGCGTATCCTGGCATTGGACTTGGGGGCGCTGGTCGCCGGCGCCCGGTTTCGCGGCGACTTCGAGGAGCGCCTGAAGGCCGTATTACGGGATATCTCCCGGGCAAAGGGCAGGATCGTCCTGTTTATAGACGAGATGCACACGGTCGTAGGCGCGGGCAATGCGGAAGGGGCCATGGATGCGGGGAATATGCTGAAACCCGCCCTCGCGCGCGGCGAATTGCATTGCCTGGGCGCCACTACCCTGGACGAGTATCGCCGACATATCGAGCGGGATGCGGCACTGGAGCGCCGGTTTCAGAAGATCCTGACCGGCGAGCCTACGGTGGAAGATACCGTGGCCATTCTGCGCGGCCTCAAGGAGCGTTACGAACTGCATCACCGGGTGCGGATCGCGGATCCGGCCCTCGTCGCCGCCGCCGCCTTGTCGCACCGCTACATCGCCGACCGCCGCCTTCCGGACAAGGCGATCGATCTCGTGGACGAGGCCGCAAGCAGGATCAGCATAGAGATTGCGAGCAAACCGGAGGCGCTGGATCGTCTGGACCGGCGCCTGGTCCAGTTGCGGATCGAGCGCGAGGCCCTGCGCAAGGACCTGGACCGCGCTTCCCGGGAACGGTTTCAAGAACTGCGGAAGCGGATCGAAGGCCTGGACCAGGAGCGCAAGAATTTGGAACGGGTCTGGAAGGCGGAGAAAGCCGAGTTGCAGGGCGCTCATCGTTTTCAGGAGCGGTTGGACCGGGCCCGGCGGGAGTTGGAAACCGCCCGCCGCGCCGGGGACCTGAATCGGATGGCCGAGCTGCAATACGGCCATATTCCGGAGTTGGAGGCCAGTCTCCGGCGGGCCTCCGAGAACGGCTCCCGGAAACTGCGCCTGCTGCGGAACAAGGTCACGGAAAACGAGATTGCCGAGGTGGTCTCCCGGTGGACGGGCATCCCCGCCAGCAGGATGTTGCGGGGCGAGAAAGCTAAGCTGCTGCGGATGGAACAGGCGTTGCGCCGGCGGGTTGTGGGACAGGATCATGCGCTCTCCGCTATGGCGGACGCTGTCCGGCGCTCCCGTGCCGGCCTTTCCGACCCGGCCCGTCCCATCGCTTCTTTCCTGTTTCTGGGGCCGACCGGCGTCGGCAAGACCGAACTTTGCCGGGCGCTGGCCGAGTTCCTGTTTGCCAGTGAAGACGCGACGGTGCGAATAGACATGTCGGAATACATGGAGCGGCATGCGGCGGCCAGGTTCGTCGGGGCGCCGCCCGGTTACGTGGGCCACGAGGAGGGCGGCCAGTTAACCGAGGCGGTCCGACGTCGGCCCTACAGCGTGGTCCTGTTCGACGAGATCGAAAAGGCGCATCCCGACATCGCTCATATCCTGTTGCAGGTGCTGGACGACGGCCGCCTTACCGACGGCCAGGGCCGCACCGTGAATTTCCGCAACACGGTGATCGTAATGACTTCTAACCTGGGTTCCGAGCGCATCCGCGAGCTGGCGGCGCGGCAGGCGGTGGAACCCATGGCGATCCGGGAGGCTGTCCTGGAGGCCGCGGGAGAGCGTTTCCGGCCCGAATTTATCAACCGGGTGGACGAGATAGTGGTTTTTCGCCCGTTGCGGCAGGAGCATATCCGCGTGATCGCCCGCATCCAGCTGGACCGGGTGCGGGAACGGTTGGAGGTACAGGGGATTCGCCTGCAAGTGTCGGATGCGGCTGTGGACTGGCTGGGCCATAGCGGATACGATTCCGCCTACGGCGCCCGGCCCTTGAAACGTGCCGTGCAACGCCACCTGCTTGGCCCTCTGTCGCGCGCGCTGTTGGCCGACCGCTTCGCGACTGGCGATACGGTGGCCGTCGAGGTGGAGGGCGAGGCCTTGAAATTCGACAGGATCGCGGGAGGCGGCGAGAAACCGGGTCTCCCCGCCGTTGCGACCGGTTCCGAGAGTTGACGCCCCGGTCCGGTGGCGGGCGGGTTGGGCGCGGGGGGAATATGCCCGCGGCGGGCCGGCGTCCGTTGCTGGCATTTGCCGCGGTTTTGCGATAGATTATAGGGGACAGGTCTTTAGCAGCGATCCAGGGAGCTTTGAATTGGCCGTATCCGCAAACAAGATTCAATTGACCGGACTTGCCCGGAAGCTTGTGGCCCACAAGATTCTGGAGGAGGGCGCGGCCGGAGAGGCGCTTCAGGCCGCCGCCAGGAAGAACATATCCCTGGTAGTGCATCTGGTGAAGAATAAGCTGGCGCCCGCCAATCGGATCGCGATGGTTGCCGCCGCGGAATTCGGGTTCCCGCTGATTGACGCCAGCGCCATTGAAGTGGATGCCGACCTCGTCAAGCAGATCAAGATGGACATCATGCAAAAACGCCGCGTCTTTCCCCTGTACCGGCGGGGAAGGAAGATATTCGTGGCCCTCTCCGACCCGATGAATCTGCAAGTCCTGGACGAGGTAAAGTTTGCCACCGGCTGCCAGGTCGAGGTGGTTCTGGTGGAGGAGGACAAACTGTCCGCGGCCATTGAGAGTGCGGCGGAGGCGATGGACACGTCTCTCTCCGATATGACCGAGGGAGACGATTTCGAAGATCTGGACAATTTGCAGACGGTTGACGAATCCGCCGAAGCCGAGGGAGACGATGCCGCCGCCAGCGACGTGGAAGATGCCCCGGTGGTGCGCTTTGTCAACAAGGTGCTGCTGGACGCAATCAAGAAAGGGGCGTCGGACCTGCATTTCGAACCTTACGAAAAGTTCTACCGGGTGCGGTTTCGCGTTGACGGAATGTTGCAGGAGATCGTCAAGCCGCCGCAGATCCTGGCCAAGAAGATCTCTGCCCGCATCAAAGTCATGTCGCGCCTGGATGTATCCGAGAGACGGGTGCCCCAGGATGGGCGCATCAAGCTGAAGCTCTCCAAGAGCAAGGCGATAGACTTTCGCGTGAGCACCTGCCCGACACTGTTTGGGGAGAAATGTTGTATGCGTATCCTGGATTCCGATGCCGCGAAACTGCAGATCGACCAGTTGGGCTATGAGGATTTCCAGAAGGAGTTGTTCCTGAACAACTTGCACAAGCCTTACGGCATGTTCCTGGTCACCGGGCCGACGGGGAGCGGCAAGACCGTCTCCCTCTACACGGGGATCAATATCATCAACAAGGAGGAGGTCAACATCTCGACGGCGGAGGACCCGGTCGAGATCAACCTGCCCGGGATCAACCAGGTGCAAGTTGACGAACGCACGGGCATGTCTTTCGGCAAGGCGCTCAAGTCTTTCCTCCGCCAGGACCCGGATATTATCCTGGTGGGCGAGATTCGCGACCTGGAGACCGGTTCCATCGCGGTCAAGGCGGCACAGACGGGCCACATGGTCATGTCCACCTTGCATACCAACGATTGTCCGCAGACCCTGACCCGGTTGCAGGACATGGGTATTCCTGCATTTGCGGTCGCCACCAGCATCAATATCATCACGGCGCAACGGCTGGGGCGGCGCCTGCACTCGGAATACCGGAAGTCCATTTCCCTGCCCAAAGAGGCGCTGCTGAAAGAGGGCTTTACCGAGGAGGATGTCGCGGAAAATTTCGAGCTGTACGAGCCGGCTGACGAGTGCGGCGAAGACTGTCCCACCGGCTACAAGGGCCGGGTGGGGATCTACCAGGTCATGCCGGTCTCCGAAGAGTTGAGGCGTTTGATCATTGAGCAGGCGAACGCCGTCAAGCTGGCCCAGCAGGCGGAAGCGGAGGGGATATGGGATATCCGCCGCGCCGGGTTGATGAAGGCGAAGGCCGGCTTTACCAGCCTGACGGAAATCAATCGGGTGACGGTCGAATAAACCGGGGCGATGGCGGAAGTAGCTACATTTCTCTGGGAGGGGAGGGACCGGCAGGGAAGGCGCCAAAAGGGCGAAAGGAGCGCCGCCAGCGCGGCCCAGATCAAGGCCGCGTTGATCAAGGAGGGCATACGCCCGACCCACATCAAGAAAAGGACTCTGAAGCTCGGCCAGGGCAAAATCGAGCCCCGCGATATCATGGTGTTCACGCGGCAGATGGCCACCATGATGTCGGCAGGGGTCCCCATGGTCCAGTCGCTGGAGATTATCGGCAATGGACACGATAACCAGGCAGTGAAGGCGATGGTCCTGGCGATCAAGGGGGATATTGAGGCGGGAGGGACCATGGCCTCGGCGCTGGCCAAGCATCCCAAGCACTTCGACCCTCTTTCCGTCAATCTGATTGCAGCCGGCGAGCAATCGGGCGCGATGGAGACCATGTTGCACAACCTTGCCACCTATAAGGAAAAGACCGAGTCTTTAAAGGCCAAGATCAAGAAGGCGATGTACTACCCCGTCGCCGTCGTCATTGTCGCCCTCATCGTTTCGACAATCCTGCTGGTGTTCGTAGTGCCCCAGTTCGCGACCATCTTCGAGAGTCTTGGCGCGGATTTGCCTGCCCTGACCAAGGTCATCGTCGATCTCTCCGATTTCCTGATCGCGAACCTGTTTTATGTCATCGTCGGAGGGGGGGCTATCGTCTATGGATTCTTGCAACTCAAGCGGCGCAACAAGACCTTTGCCTTCATGCTGGATCGGTATTCCCTGAAGATACCGATCGTGGGGGAGATCCTGGACAAGTCGGTCGTTGCCCGCTTCTCCCGCACCATGGCCATTATGTTCAGCGCCGGCACCCCGCTGGTCGAGGCCATGGTGTCGGTGGCCGGGGCGTGCGGGAATCTACTCTACCATGATGCGGTGATGAAGATGCGGGATGAAGTGGCGACGGGCACCCAGTTGCAGGTTGCCATGACCAATACGCAGATTTTCCCTAATATGGTGGTGCAGATGGTGGCTATTGGAGAAGAGTCCGGCGCTCTCGACGATATGTTGAGCAAGGTGGCGGATACCTACGAGGAAGATGTGGACAACATGGTCGAGTCGTTGAGCAGTTTGATGGAGCCAATCATCATTGTTTTTCTGGGCGGGATTATCGGCACTTTGGTGGTGGCTATGTATCTGCCGATCTTCAAGATCTCGGAAGCGATCTAAGCTTTCGTATCCCCGCCGCTGCCGATTTTCTCTTTTTTCGTTGCAAATCCCGGCGCCTGGGTCGGCGCTTGCGCCGTGCTGGGTCTGATCGTTGGCAGCTTCCTCAATGTCGTGATTTATCGGTTGCCCGGCATCCTGGAACGGGACTGGGAGGCGCAGTGCCGCGAACTGCTTGACTTGCCGCCGGCAGGCGCCGGGAAACAGCCGTACGGCCTGGTCGTTCCGCGTTCGTTCTGTCCGGCATGCGATTACCGTATCCCCGCCTGGCAGAATATTCCCGTGTTGAGTTACCTGCTTCTGGGAGGGCGCTGTTATGCCTGCCGTAGCCGCATCCCGGTACGTTATCCGCTGGTGGAATTGGCGGGCGGGGCCGTCGCGGCGCTGGCCGCCTGGCGTTTCGGCTTTGGCGGGGAGGCCTTGCTGGCGGCGCTTTTCGGCTGGTCCCTGCTCTGTCTGGCCGTAATTGACCTGAAGCACCGTCTGCTCCCGGACGTTATTACCCTGCCGCTGCTGTGGCTGGGGCTCGCGGTCAACCTGGGGGGCGTGTTCGCCGGCCTGGATGCCGCGGTGAAAGGCGCCATTGGCGGGTACCTGGTTCTGTGGCTGTTGTTCCACGCTTTTCGGCTCTGTACCGGCAAGGAGGGGATGGGGTACGGCGATTTCAAATTGTTGGCGGCGACCGGAGCCTGGCTCGGTTGGCAATCGTTGCCGCCGGTCCTGTTTTTGGCCGCCTTGCTGGGCTCCTTGGCGGGGGTCGCCATTGCCTTGCGGAACCGCTTCTGGGACCGGGATATGCAGATGCCATTCGGCCCTTTTCTGGCCCTGGCGGGATGGGTTGCCTTGCTCTGGGGGGAGGGCATCCGCTGGACGGGGATGTAACCGAACGGCGGCGCCTGCGTTCCGTACTGCGCATCGGTATGACCGGGGGCGTAGGCAGCGGGAAAACGACGGCGGGGGAAATGTTCTGTTCCCTGGGGACACCCGTGATCGATATGGATCGGATCTGCGCGGATTTGCTGGTCCGCGGGCACCCCGTAGCCGGCCAGGCGGTCCGTAGTCTCGGGACGCAGATCCTGTCCGGGGACGGCCGAATCTCGCGGCGGCGACTGCGCCGCATTGTTTTGCAGGACAAGGAAAGCAGGCGGAAACTGGAAAGGCTCCTGCATCCGCCGGCTTTTGCCCGGGTGGAGAGGCTATTGCGCGGCTTGTGCGCGCCGTACTGCATTGTCTGTATCCCGCTCTTGGTCGAAACAGCTTCGGCGGGCCGATTTGACCGGGTCCTGGTTGTTGATTGCAAACCGCGACTTCAGCTTGCCCGGGCCTGCAAGCGGGGGCGGGTTCCCCGCGATGCGATCCTTGCGATCATGCGCATTCAAGCCAGGCGCGAACAGAGGCTGGCCCTGGCAGACGAGGTGATCGATAACGGCGGCGGTATGGATGCGCTGCGCGAGCAAGTGCTGCGTTGCCATAGCAGGTATCTTTGCTATTTTGGCCGCCGGCGCCTTGTGCCGGGCATCGGCGCGACCGGCGACCGCGTTCTACTTAGGGCGTGAATGTCTCGGCGGCGGGCGGCGGGTTCCGGCAATTGCGTATCGCCAGCGCGGGGTCCGGCGCCTCCCAAACTCCGCCGCACATGGCAATGCCGTGCCCTCCGCATTGCCGTGCCGCGGACAGGTCGGTGGGGCGCATGCCTCCCAGCGCGTAGGCAGACGCATGGGCGCGGTCCGCCAGGCGGCGAAACCCGTCCCACCCCAGCGGCGGGGCGCCGGGATGCGTGGCCGTGGGCAGCACCGGGGACAGTAAGACCAAGTCCGCTCCCAGTCGGTTCGCCTGTTCGACCTCGGTTGCGTTGTGGCAGGAGGCGCCCAGCCAGCCGCCGGGATGCGTGACCGGCCGCCAGAGGCGTTCTCCCGACAATTGCAGTCCGGCGTCGGGCGGCAGGGTTCCCTCCCGGCAATGACGGGAGTCTAGCAGCATGGCTGCCCCGTGTTTTCGGCAGCTATCTGCCGCCCGGGCGGCCAGGAGCATGTACTCACGGGCGGCCAGGCGGCGGGAACGGAGATAGAGCAAGCGCAGGCCGCCGCACAGGCATAGCTCCAGTCTCTCCAGGAACCGATCGCACCGGTCACGGGAAAGATCCGGAGTGACCGCGCACAGGGCAGGCAGCCGTTCCGGGCGGGATTGTTTATCGGCCATGGGGCGCATGGCGGCGGCAGCAAAAGGCCGCTATTTTGCCGCTGTCCAATAAGGTCTCCGCCGCCGCGAAAGAAAGCCGCGGGACTGTCGCAATGGGAGGTTTTTGGATGTCTTGGATTGCGTCGGGGATTGCAGGCAGCGGAGATGGGGCGGTCGCGGGCATGGGAGTTCCCATCTGGGGCGGGCGGATTCAGGCCAGGTATTCTGCGTTGATCCGGATGTACTCGCGGCTCAGGTCGCAGGTGCTTATTTTGGCGGCCGTACGTCCGCGCCCGAGATGGATGACGAACCGCAGGTGCTTCTGGGCCATGAATTGCTTCGCCTTTGCCTCGTTGTAGCGCGGAGAAAGGCTGCCCTGTTCCACAACCGGGAGATCGCCGAGGAACAGGTTCACTTGTCCGATATCGAGCGCATTCAGGCCAGAGCGCCCCACCGCCGCCAGGATTCGCCCCCAGTTCGGGCTCCCTCCATGGCAGGCCGTTTTGAACAGCGGAGAGTGCGCGATCAGGTATGCCACCCGCAGGCATTCTTGTTCGTCGCGGCCGCCTTCTATGCGGATATCAATTATGCGCGTAGCGCCCTCGCCGTCCTCGACGATCGCTAACGCCAGGTGTTCGCAGGTTCGGGTAATGGCGGCCGCGATCCTTTCGCTGTTTCGGTCCCATCTCCGAATCTCCGGGCCGCCGCCGCGGGCGGTGGCAATCAGGACCGCGGCATCGTTGGTAGAGGTATCTCCGTCCACGGTAATGCGGTTGAAGGTCTTCCCGGCTGCCCGTTGCAGCATGTGCCCCAGCAGGTTTTTTTCTATGTGGGCGTCAGTAGCGATGAAGGCCAGCATAGTCGCCATGTCGGGGCATATCATCCCCGCGCCCTTGGCGATGCCGGTCACCGTGATCTCGGTGCCGCCCAGGGTCAGTTTTTCCGAGTATCCCTTGGGCGCCCGGTCGGTGGTCATGATTGACCGGGCCGCCTTTTTCCATCCTGCTTCCTCCAGGGATTGCAGGCAGGCCGGCAACGTTTTGCAGATTTGGGACACCGGAAGAGGCTCTCCGATTACCCCGGTGGAGAAGGGCAGTACGGCTTCTACGGGGCAACGACGGGCATGCGCCAGGGTTGCGCATACTTTCCGGCAGTTTTCGAGCCCCGCCTCTCCGGTGCCCGCATTCGCATTTCCGGCGTTGATCACACAGTAACGCGGCGATGCCAGCGCCAAGTGACGCCGCGCTATCGTTACCGGGGCCGCGGCGAAGGCATTGCGCGTGAATATGGCTTGCAACAAGGCGCCGTCCTCAATGGCGATTACCGTCAGGTCTGTCCTGTCCTGGCGCAAAGCCTGTGCGGAGGCCACCCCCAGGCGCACCCCCGCCACGGGGTGGAGCGGGAGAGCCGTGTCGGGTTCATCCATGCCGCGCGCTCACTGGGTCCCCGCTTGGCCGTGGCAGTGCTTGAACTTCTTCCCGGAACCGCAAGGGCAGGGCTGGTTGCGCCCAACCTTGCGGTCCCGGCGCACATAGGGTTCCCGGCCGCCGGCGGGCATCGTCTGGGCGGGGTGCAGGATATCCGGGGCGGCTTGGTGTACGGCCTGTATCTGGTGTCCTCTGCCCGGCTCTTCCCTGGCAGGCGTCGCCGCGGCGGGCAGTTGCTCCTGTTCTTCGGGAGGCCGGAATCTGAGGTGTGTCAGGAATGCGGTGGTGTCGTGCTTGATCCGATCGAGCATGTCCACGAACATGTTAAACGCTTCGTTTTTGAATTCTTGTTTGGGATTCTTTGCCGCATAAGCCCTGAGGTTGATTCCCCGGCGCAGGTGGTCAAGGGTTTGCAAATGATCCCGCCAGTTGCGATCCAGCACGTCCAGCAGGATCTGTTTTTCCACCTGTTTGATCAATGCTGTGGGTATGTCCTTCGTCCTGTGGCAATATTCTTCTTCGATGCGCTCCTGTATCTGCCGGCGAATCGTATCGGGGACAACCGAATTCTCCTCCTCCAGCCAGCCGCGAATATCCAGGGTTATTCTGAATTGCTGTTGCAGCGCTTTGGACAGTCCCTCCGTGTCCCACATCTCAATGGGGCTGTCCGGCGGGATATGGGCATTGACGATTTGAGAAGCCATATCCGTGCGCATGTCGAGCACGATGGGAGAGAGATCCTCCGCGTCCATGATATCGTTTCGCTGCCCGTAGATGACCTTTCTTTGTTCGTTAGCTACGTCGTCGTACTCCAGCAGGTGTTTGCGGAGATCGAAGTTATGCGCCTCTACCTTGCGCTGGGCGTTTTCGATCGCCTTGGTGACCCACGGGTGCTCTATTGCTTCCCCTTCCTGCATCCCCAGCTTCTGCATGATCGCCGAGACCCGTTCGGATGCGAAGATCCGCATGAGGTTGTCTTCCAGAGAAAGATAGAAACGGCTGGAGCCCGGATCTCCCTGTCGTCCCGAGCGACCGCGCAATTGGTTGTCTATGCGGCGTGATTCGTGGCGCTCCGTACCTATGATATGCAACCCCCCGCTGGCCACTACCAAGTCGTAGCGTTCCCGCCATCGTTTCTGGATGACTTCGACCTCCGCCTCTCCGGGATTTTCGAGGCCCTTGATTTCTATGTCCGGGTTGCCCCCCAGGACAATATCCGTTCCCCGCCCCGCCATGTTGGTGGCGATCGTGACACTCCCCGGCTTGCCCGCCTGGGAGATGATCTCTGCCTCTTGGGCATGGTGCTTGGCATTCAGCACCTGGTGAGGGATCCCTTCCTTTTTCAGCAGCGAGGAAATGTGTTCGGAGACCTCTATGGAAGTGGTGCCCACCAGTGTCGGCCGGTTGTGCGACCGGCATTCCTTGATTTCTTCCGTGACCGCTTCGAATTTCTCCCTTTCCCGCAGGAAAACCATGTCGCCGAAATCTTCCCGGATCATTTTTTTGTGAGTCGGGATGACGATGACTTCAAGCCCGTAGATCTGCTGGAATTCATACGCCTCGGTGTCCGCCGTGCCCGTCATTCCCGCGAGTTTCCGGTACAGCCGGAAGTAATTTTGAAAGGTAATCGTGGCGAGATTATGGTATTCCGTCTGTACCGGCACTTGTTCCTTGGCTTCGACCGCCTGGTGCAGCCCCTCCGACCATCTCCTGCCGGGCATGGGACGGCCGGTGAACTGATCGATAATTACCACTTGGTTGTCCCGGACGATGTAATCTACATCGCGCTTGTACAGGAGGCGAGAGCGCAGACAGGCGTCCAGGTAGTGCATCAACTGCAGGTTGTCGGCCGTGTATAGGCTTTGACCGGCACCGATGAGCCCGGAGGCGACCAGCAGTTCTTCCACGCAGGTATGCCCTGCCTCGTTCAGGTGTACCTGCTTGCTTTTCTCGTCGAGTGTGTAGTTTTCGGAAGCAAGTTTCGGGATCAGGCGGTTGATCTCGGTGTAGAGTTCGGTTTCCTCCTCCGCCGACCCGGATATGATCAAGGGAGTGCGCGCTTCGTCAATGAGGATGCAGTCCACCTCGTCAACGATCGCGTAATGGAGTTCCTTCTGGGTTCTTTCGTCGCTGTGCCGCACCATGTTGTCCCTTAGGTAATCGAACCCGAACTCGTTGTTGGTGCCGTAAGTGATGTCTGCCGCGTAGGAGCGTCTGCGCTCGGCGGGCGGCAGGTCGGGGACGATAGTTCCTACTTCCATGTTCAGAAATCGGTAAACGTCTCCCATCCATTCCGCATCGCGTCGAGCGAGGTAGTCGTTGACGGTGACGATATGGACTCCATTGTTCGGCAGGGCGTTCAGGTAGGCTGCCAGGGTGGCTACCAAAGTCTTGCCCTCGCCTGTTCGCATCTCGGCGATCTTTCCCTGGTGCAATACCATGCCGCCAATCAATTGCACATCGAAGTGGCGCATATCAAGAGTGCGTCTCGCGGCCTCGCGCACGACGGCAAAGGATTCCGGAAGCAATCGGTCCAGCGTCTCTCCCTGTTCCAGGCGTTTGCGGAACTCGGTCGTTTTTTCCCCGAGTCGGGAGTCGGACAGGGAGCGTAGCTTAGGCTCCAGTCGGTTGATGGTTGCCAGGGCCGACGAGAACCGCATCAACAGCCGCTCGTTCCGGCTGCCGAACATTTTTTTTAATAACCCGCCGATCACGATGGCGACGCCCGCATGCCCATGCGGTTAAGGGAACGGAGGAAGGAAAAAGAGGGCAGGCTCCAGGGAGGGAGGCTTACTGCAGGGAAAGAATGTATTCCCTGGGATTTACCGGGACTCCGGCGCGCAGCACCTCAAAGTGCACATGCGCGCCAGTGGAGCGGCCGGTCGAACCCATGAGAGCGATCGGTTGGTGTTTTTTCACTAACTGTCCTGCCCTGACCAGGTTTTTCTGGTTGTGCGCGTATAGCGTCCTGTATTCGCCGTGCTCGATCTCCACCAGGTTTCCGTATCCCTGGTAGCGTCCGGATCGGGTCACAATCCCTGATGCCAGCGCAATGACCGGAGATTTGTACTTGCCGGTGATATCGATCCCCGAGTGAAACTCGCGTCTTCCGGTGAAAGGGTCGGTCCTCATGCCGTATCTGGATGAGATCCACCCGTTGGGCACGGGGCTTCCCGCGGGAGTGGAGCGGTCTTTGAGAGTTTTTCGCATCAGGAACGCTTCGATGGCGTCCAGCTTGTCTTCGCGGTCCTGGAGTCTCCGTTCCAGGCGGTTGAGAGCGGCCATCAGGTCTATGGCGCCGTCGCCGAAGGCGCGGGAGTATTGCTCCGCGCCCAGAGGTCCTCCCAGGCCCACCGGGGCATTCCAGTCGAACTCTCCCGGCTCAAGGGCGGCCATGTCGGAAAGTCTTGTGCCCAATGCTTCCAGGCGGAGCACCCTTCCCTGCAGGCGGCTTAGCGACACGCCTATCGCTTGCAATTGTCGCGTCGCTTTTTCCCTGGCCTCCACGACCGCCGCGCGCCCGCGGTGAATTTCGTCTCTCAGGACAAGGTCCATCCCTTCCTCGTGCAGGGATACGGAGGCCGCGGCATTTTGCTGCTCCTGGTTGACGTAGGACCGGACTCCCCATGAGAAACATGCGGTTGCCAATGCGGCCAGCAATGCGCCGAACACGGACAGGGAGAAGAGCATGCGCCCCCATCCCAGCGTGATCGTTTTGCCGCATTTTGCCGGGCCGGATAGAATTACTAGCTGCATAACGTTCTTATTATACTACAATCGAAGCATGAATGACGTTCCCGAGGCGCTCTCGCATTTCCTGTGCTCGGCCCCTTCCCCGGAGATCCGGAAGACACGCCAGTGTCTGGAACGCTCGCGGGCCATACAGGCGGACCTGAAGCGGCTCTTGCCCGCATCCCTGGTGCCGCATTGCACTGCCGTCTCCTGGCCCGAACATAACACGCTGCTGCTTTCCGCGGATGCGCCCGCCTGGGCCCTGCGACTCAGGTTCCTGTTGCCTCGCATCATCCGGCATATGGCCGGCGTCGCTCTGTACGATGGCCTGCACGCGGTGCGGATACGGACGGCCCCCAAGAGGCCCCGCGTGTACGGCGCTTCGGCCTGCCGTCTCTCGCGGACACTCGGTATTGATGCATCCGTTGCCGGGCGCTTGCGCGCTTTGGCTTTCGAGGTTGCCGACCCCGCGTTGCAACGCTCCTTGGAACGATTGGCCGGTCGTCGCCCCGATTCGGGAGACATTTGAAGATATGCCGGGCACGTCTCGTTTCGGTCCTTGCGCCGCTTAGGTGGCGATGATCGGTTGTTGTAGAAAGCGAAGAGGTACGTCCCTTTCGTCTTCGAAGGTAACCAATTCCCAGGCATCCCGGTCGGCGAGCAATAATTTGAGCAGCTCGTTGTTCAACGTGTGTCCCGACTTGTGCCCTCGAAAAGAACCGATGAGGCTGTACCCCAGGAGATACAGGTCTCCTATCGCATCCAGGATTTTGTGTTTGACGCATTCGTTCGCCGAGCGCAGGCCGTCCTCGTTGAGGACGCGGTACTCATCCACTACCACTGCGTTGTCCAGACTGCCCCCCTTCGCCAGGTTTTCTTCCCGAAGTTTTTCGACTTCGCGCAGGAAGCCGAAGGTCCGGGCGCGGCTGACCTCCTGCACGAACGAGGTCGCAGAGAAATCGAATTCGGCAAAGGAGTTGCTTTCGTTGAAAGTAGGATGATCGAACTCGATCGAGAACCCCACCTTGAAGCCGTTGAACGGCTCAAACTGTACCGATTTGTCCCCGTCTCTCTCGACGATTTTCTTTTTGATCCTCATGAATTTTTTGGGTGCGGCTTGCTCCCGGACGCCTGCCGACTGAATCAGGAACACGAAGGGCCCGGCGCTGCCGTCCATGATGGGGACCTCGTCCGCGCTCAGGTCCACGTAGGCGTTGTCAATTCCGAGTCCGGCAAATGCAGCCATCAAGTGCTCTACCGTGGATACGCGCCCCCCATCTCGCGCCAGCGTCGTGGACAGGCGGGTATCGCCGATATTTTCGCAGCGGGCCGGGATCTCTCTCACCGGCTCCATATCCGTTCGCCGGAATACGATCCCGCAATCGGGAGGAGCGGGGCACAAGGTTAACAAGACCTTCGTGCCGTTATGGAGACCTACTCCGGTGGCCCGGATTACGTTTCTGAGTGTGCGTTGTTTTATCATATTTCGGACCCTACATAGGGTTGGTTTTCCCCGTTTTCCGTACGGGCTGCGCCTTCCCTTTGTTTATGCCGTTTTCGCAGGCCGCCGACGGACTGCCAAAAATCTTTCTCGAAAGACTGAAAAAAGCCGCGCCCCGCCGGCTTTTGCCAGTAATCTAAGGTAGAATCCGGCTTATGTCAAGTTTCTACTTTGGTTTGACGGTTTTCGCTTTGGCTTGACGGAAAAAGTCCGTATCTCTTTTGTTTTCAAGGGATCGTCTGGTCAATCACCAAGTCCAGCGTCGCCCCCGAACCGGGGACGGCATCCGCGGGCCCGGCCTGCAAATCCCCGCTTTGCGGCCTGGCGTTTCCCGACTTCGAGACCCGCGCGCTTACCTGTACGCGGCGGAAACTGGAAAGGCGAGCGGTCGGCATCACCGAGGCGCTGTCGTCCAGGGTTACTTCCAGGGGCAGGTCGTCCACTCGCCGCCGCGTTGCCGCTACCGGCATGGGCGGCCCCTCCGGCGCCCGCGCGAATACGAATACGGTGTCGCCGGGGTCGGTAGCGGCAAGCAGGGAAGGAGCAATGGAGATTCGTACCTGAAGCGCTCCGGCATGAGCTTTGGCGGCGGCATCTGGAGAGGCGGCCCTGGTTGCCTGGGGCGCCGCGGGCGGCGCAATGGCCTCGGCAGGGGCCTCGGCAGGAGAATCCGCGGCCGGGGGTTCCCCGCCCGAGCGTTGTTCCACATGCGCGATCATGCGTTCCAGTCTGGCAAGCGCCTCGGGTTCGTTCCGTAAAAGCTCCGTGAGTTGTCGCCACCGATCCAACGCCAGGGGGAAATCCCCCGATTCGAGCGCAACCAGCCCTGCCAGCCATAGCCCGTCCGCATTGCCCGGCTCCAGCGCCAGCGCCCGTTCTACCAGTTCCGCGGGGCGCCCGGTCAACTGGCCGTTATTCGCCATGCTGAGCGCGTTTGCGTACTGCAACAGGACTTCGGGGCGGTCTCCCCCCGTCAGGGAGTATGCTTGTTGCATTGCCGCCACGGCCTCGGAATAGCGTTCCAGGGTCATGTAGGAACGGGCCAGCAGCATCCAGTCGGCCAAGTCCCCCGGCTGTTGCGCAAGGCGCGCCGCCAAGGCCGCCACCATTTCTTCCACCGAAGGCAGCTCGCTTTTCGGGGCGGCGGCGTCCGGAACGGAGAAATCCGGGTTTCCCAGCTTGAAATACAGGCCAAACACCAATGCCGGCAACAGACCCGCGAGACAGTAGGCCGACCACAGGAGGCGCGGCGGCCGTTTTTGCCGCTCCGGGCCCGCGGCGGCAGCGGCCTTGAGATCGCGCAGGAATTCCCGCTCAATCTCCAGGCGCATCGCGGAGAATTGCTCCTCGGCCAGCGTTCCCAGCCGCAGGTCGCGGTCCAGCGCGGAGATGCGGTCCTGGTAAATCGCGCGCAGGGCCCGCTCGCGGCTTCGTTCCTCCCCGCCCCGGCGGGGGCTCAACAGGCCGTAGAGCGCCGCCGCCAACACCGCCATCAGCAATATGCCGGCATAGAACCAGAACATTTCTAATCGGGGCTTTGCCCGCCGGAGTCGTCGCTCAGCAAGGTTTCCAGCCGGTTGCGTTCCTCGGGCGCCAATTCGGGTGCGGACTGTGCCGCGCCGCGGTGCGCGGCGAAGCGCAAGACTGTCGCTAAGCCGCCCAGTAACAGGAGAAACGGGGCGAACCAGAGGAAATAGGTGGAGATTTTCAAGGGGGGGCGGTACAGGACAAAGTCCCCGTAGCGCTGCACCAAGTAATCGGCAACCTGCCGGTCGGTATAGCCCTCCTGCAACAGGCGATATACCTCGTCGCGCATGTCCTGGGCGAGGTCCGCGCCGGAATCGGACAGCGATTGGTTCTGGCACACCAGGCAGCGCAGTTCCTTGAGCAGGGTCTGGTAGCGCTGTTCCCGCTCGGGATCCTCGAAGGTGCGGGGCAGATCCGCGGCAGGAGACGCGGAGGAGAATGCGAGCGCCAACAGCAGGAGCCGTCCCGCGCGTCCCGCGAAGCGGGCGGCGCTAAGCCGCATTGTTCGGCAGGCCGCCGGCAATGCGAGCGGATTCGCGTAGCGAACGAAGCCGCTTCAAGCTTGCGTTCCGGTGGCCAGGGGCAAGCCCTGCGGCAGGTTGCGCCGTCGCCAGGCTGTCCGGTACCGGGGATCGGAGAGCGCCAGCGTTCCCCCCAGGCCCATCACCAGCGCCCCAAGCCAGATCCAACGCACCAGCGGCTTGTAGTGCAGGCGAACGCTCCAGGCCCCGTTCCCGAGCGGTTCCCCCAGCGAGACGTAGAGATCGCGCAACAGCCCGCCGTCTATCCCCGCTTCGGTCATCACCGCGTCGCGCACCGAATAATTGCGCTTTTGCGAATGCAGCACGACCAACGTCCGCCCTTGGCGGGCAACGTGAAACTCCGCTTCCGTGGCGCGGTAATTGGGGCCGGGGACGCTCCGTAGCGCAGCCAGTCGGAATTCGTAACCGGCCAGCATCGCGCTGTCCCCGACCGCCATGCGCTTATGCGCCTCGTCGCTATGCAGGCTGCTTACCAGGATGCCGCACATGGTGACCGCCAGCCCCATATGGGCCAGGCACATTCCGTAGAAGCCGCTGGACAGGTTCTGGCGACCGGCGGCAAGCCGCAGCCGCAACGTTTGCAGCGTGCCAAGCGCGATCCAGGCCGCCATGCCCGCTCCGCAGGCTGTCGGCAGGACCCGGTCCTCCGTCAGCAGCGCCGCGCAGGCGACGCCTACCAGCACGCTTCCCCACAGCGCGGCGCGCAGGCGGGGCCACAAGGCGGAGGCCGCATCCGCGCGCCAGCGCACCAGCGGGCCCATGCCGACCAGCACGATCACCGGCGCCATCAGCGGCACGAATACGGCGTTGAAATACGGAGGACCTACGGACAGCTTGCCCATGCCCAGCACTTCCGCCGCCAGCGGGTAGAGGGTGCCAAGCAGGATTGTCGCCGTGCTGACCGTCAGAGTGACCGCGTTGACCAGCAGGAAGGTCTCGCGGGACATGGGCCGGAACTTTGGCCCGGCCGGCGAATTCGGCGCCCGCCAGGCGAACAGCGCCAACGCGCCGCCCACAAAAACGGCGAGTAATCCCAGGATAAACACCCCCCGCTCCGGATCGGTGGCAAAGGCATGCACCGAGGTTAGCACCCCGGACCGCACCAGAAAGGTCCCCAGCAGGCTCAGGGCGAAGGCGCAGATCGCCAGCAGCGCCGACCAGTTCCGGTAAACCCCTCGCTTGTCGGTGGCGGCCAGCGAATGGATCAGGGCTGTGCCGACCAGCCAAGGCATAAAGGATGCGTTTTCCACCGGGTCCCAGAACCACCAGCCTCCCCAGCCGAGTTCGTAGTAGGCCCACCAACTGCCCAGGGCGATCCCCAGCGTCAGGAACACCCAGGCGGCTATTGCCCAGGGGCGCGCCCAGCGCGCCCAGCCGAGGTCCAGACGTCCCTCCAGCAGCGCGGTGGCGGCAAAGGCAAAGGCCACGGCAAACCCTACATAGCCCATGTAGAGCATGGGCGGGTGGAAGATCAGGCCCGGATCCTGTAACAGCGGGTTGAGGTCCGCTCCGTCCGGCGGGGCAGGGAAATGCCTTTCGAACGGATTGGAGGTCAGGAGCATGAACAACAGGAATCCGACGCTGATAATGCCCAATATGCCGAGCAGGCGCGCGGCGAAGGCGTCCGGCAGGCTTCGGCTGAACATCGCTACCGCCAGCGTCCACAGGCCCAGCACCAGCGACCAGAGCAACAGGGAGCCCTCGTGCGCTCCCCAAACCGCCGAGACGCGGTAGCCCAGCGGCAGGGCGGAATTCGAATTCTGCGCCACGTAGAGCACGGAGAAGTCGTGGTTGACGAATGCCTGCGTCAAGGCGCCGAAGGCCAGCGCCAGGCAGACAAACTGGATCGTTGCCATCGGCCGGGCCACGGCCATCCACGGCGCGACGCCGTACGCCGCGCCCATGAGCGGCAGGATTGCCTGGATCAGCGACGCGCCCAGCGCCAGCGCCAGGCAGAACAGCCCCAGCTCGACGATCATGGAGGTTTGGCAGTGGATATGCCCAGCGCTTCGGCCACCTCTGGCGGCATATAATTTTCGTCGTGCTTGGCCAACACTTGGGATGCCTGGAACACGCCGTCTTCGCGCAGGCGCCCGTTGGCAATGATTCCCTGTTCCTCACGGAACAGGTCGGGCAGTACGCCTTCGTAGAGCACCACGATTTCCCGCTTCAGGTCCGTTACCGTAAAGCGTACGACAAGGCTGTCCTGGTCGCGCCGCACGCTGTCCTTTACCACCAGGCCGCCGACGCGGAAGTCTCTCCCGGAGGGCGCCTCTCCGGCCGCCACCTCCTGGGGCGTGTAGAAATACAGCAAATTTTCCTGAAAGGCCATGAGGATAAGCGCCGTACCCGCGGCAGTTGCGGCGAGGATCCCGCACACCATCCACTTCCGCCGGGTGCGCAAGTTCATGGATTTTTCCGGTTTCGCAGGAGGCGCAATGCCCGCCTCTCGCGCCAGGCGGGCACCAGCGCATTTAACAGCAGCACCGCCGCTGTCACTCCGTAAGATGCCCATACGTAGGAGGCGTAGCCTCCCATGGCAAGAAAATCACGCACAGTTGTCATCCCTGTGGCCCGGTTTCCCCCAGCGCCGCCTTGCGCACCCAGGCATGATTGCGTTCCCGGGTCAGGATGTCGCAACGCGCCCGGATCAGCAGGGCATACGCATAGTAGCACATGAAGCCCGCCGCCATGCACAGCAGCGGCGTCAGCATGCTGGCATGGATGGCGGGCGCGGCGAGACGGCTTACCGAGGCTCCCTGGTGCAGAGTATTCCACCATACCACCGAATAGTGAATGATCGGGATATTTACGATCCCCACCAAGCTTAGCACCGCCCCGGCGCGGGCCGCTGCCCTGCGGTCTTCGATTGCCGACTGCAACGCCATGTAGCCCAGGTAGAGGAACAGAAGGATCAACTCCGAACTCAGGCGCGCGTCCCATACCCACCAGGCGCCCCAGGTCGGTTTGCCCCAGATCGATCCGGTGACCAGCGCCAGGAAAGTGAAAGCCGCGCCCAGCGGCGCGCTGTTGCTCGCCACCACCTCCGCCAGCTTCAGTTTCCATATCAGCAACACTGCCCCGGCAGTGGCCATGACCATGTAAACGAATAGCGACATCCAGGCGCTGGGGACATGCACGTAGATAATGCGGAAGACGTCTCCCTGCAAATAATCCGGCGGCGCGAGCACCAGGCCCCCATACGCGCCGGCCGCCAACAGCAGCGCGCAGGCAAGTCCGAGCCATGCGCTTAATCGTCGGGAGAGAAAATAAAAATCCCGTAGCGACGCGTATTTGTAAAACCGTTGGAACATCAGCCGATCCGTACCCGCAGGGAAAGGGCGGCAGCCGGGGGCGCCAGTGCCAGGGCGAGGAGCAGCATGCCCCCCAGGAAATAGAATTCGGCAGTCGGCGCGCGGCCAGCCGCGGCATTTTGCACGGCTACGGTGGAGACGATCAACACCGGCACGTACAAAGGCAGGAGTAGCAGGGCGGGAAGGGCGCTGCCCTGCCGCAGGCCGACGACCAGGGCCATGGCCACCGCGCCGACCAGGCAGAGCGTCGGCGTGCCTATGATCAAGGTAAGCAACAGGGGCGCCAGAGCCGCGGCCGGCAGGCGCAGCAGTATCCCCAGCAGGGCCGCGGCCAGGAGCAGCGGGAGCCCGCTCAGTATCCAGTGCGATACGACCCGGGTCGCCAACAATACGCTCAGCGGATGGGGCGAGAGCAACCACTGGTCCAGCGTGCCGTCCTCGAAATCGGGACGAAACAGTCCATCCAGCGACAGGCAGACCGCGAGCAGGGCAGCCACCCAGACGATGCCCGGCGCCGCCTGCCGCAATAGGGCGCTCTCCGGTCCCAGGGCCAGCGGAAACAGGGCGCCCACCGCAACGAAGAATATCAGGGGGACGGCCGCTTCCGCGCGGCGGCGGGATGTCAGCAGGAATTCTCTAGTCAGCACTTCGAGACAGGCGCGGCCCAGCGAGGCGGCGGATGCGCCTGCCAAGGGCGCCATGTTTGCGGGCGCCCGGGCCTGCAAAGGCGCCCGTTCCCGGGGTTCCTCGCCGCGCGTCATTGTTCTGCCGCGAGCCGGTTCGCCGCGCCCGGGTCGCCGCATGGATTTTCCGCAACGGCGCCCCATTCGGGCAGAGGCTTGACAACCGGGAAACGGTCCATATAGCATTTCATGAACTACAATGATAAACGATAAAGCCCTGGGCATACGATAGAGATGCCGAACAGCATATCGTGGGGCACGATATGCGAAGCGTCGGTAGCGTATCTCCAGAGGTTCTATCGGTAAGTAGTGGAGGGCGCGCAATGACAGGCGACAGCTGTATTGCGTTGCGAAATCGTTCTTGGTTGGGGCGCTTTGCGCGGGGCGGCGCATTCGCATTCGGGAGAATTCCGCGGGCGTCGCGCGCGTGGGTGGTGGCCTGCCTTTCGCTTGCAACCCGGTGGGCCGGGTTGCGGTTGCCGGTTCCGTTGCGGTTGTCGGTTCCCGTTCGGCGGCGCCGGAACCCGCGGGCCTTGCTGTTGGGTTCCCATAAACGCCGGGGTCATTCCTGCCTTTTGCCCTGTCTTTTGCTGTTGCCGTTGCCGCTCTTTGCCGATGCGGCTCTGGCGGCGCCGGAAACCGCGCCGTCGCAAGGGGGATGTGTCAGCTGCCACCAGGGCATTGAGCCGTTCTCGGATTTGCAGGGCCCCATGATGGCCGCCATCATGGCCATCGGCAGGGCCAACCAGGACCCCCAGGGATGCGTGGTTTGCCATGGCGGGAATCCTGTTGCCGCGACCAAGGAAGAGGCGCACTCCGGGGCGCCTGTGGCGCTGAAAGAGGGCATAGGGCCACAGATGTTCTATCCGGATCCGGGCAGCGTATGGATTGCGGACCGCACCTGCGGGCAGTGTCATGTCGGTTATGCCGAACGCTTGACTAAATCCCTGATGAACACCGAAGCCGGAAAATTGCAGGGTAATTTATGGTCTTGGGGCATGCTGGACGATCACAAAGTGATCTGGGGCAACTACGCCATCAAGGACGAGGACGGCCCTGTTCCCAAGGTGGGCACGGATGCCTACAAGGAATACATGACGGCATACGTAAAATCGCACCCCGATCAAATGCCGAGCGAAATGAAGCAAGTGCCGGATGTCGATCTGAAGACGCTTGCCCAGCACCCGAATCAGGCCGGGTTTACGTACTCGCGCCAGCAATGCCAGCGTTGTCATGTGGGCGTAACGGGACGCGAGAAACGGGGCGACTACCGCGGCACGGGATGTTCGGCCTGTCATGTTCCCTATAGCAACGAGGGTTTCTACGAAGGGGGCGATCCGACCATCAGCAAGAAACAGCCCGGCAAGTTGCTGGTGCATCGGATGCAGGCGACCCGCAAGACCAAGGTCACGGTCGGCGATACTACCTACTCCGGCATCCCTTCGGAAACTTGCAATACCTGCCATAATCGCGGCAAACGGATCGGAGTGAGCTACCAGGGGATTATGGAGTTTCCTTACGGCAGTCCCTACAACGAACAGGGGGGCAAGCAGCCGCCGTTGCATACCAAGCAATATCTGTTCATTAAAGATGATCTGCATCATCAGATAGAAAGCCGGGAAGGCAACCCGAAGGGCGGTTTGCTGTGCCAGGATTGCCATACCACGATCGACATGCACGGCGACGGGAATTTGTTTGGGACTACCCTGGCCCAGGTTGAGATCGAATGTTCCGACTGTCATGGCACTCCCGATCGAGCCCCCTGGGAATTGCCGATCGGTTATGGCGAGGAGTTTCAGCAGCCCGTGTCGGCCAAGGCGCGCGGGTTGGCCGACAAGTTGACGCCTCATATGGCTATGGCGACAATCTACGATCCGGAAGATGGCTACCTTTTGACCGCGCGCGGCAATCCTTTCGGCAATGTGGTCAAGCGGGGCGAAAAGGTCGTCTTGCACTCGGCCTCCGGGCTGGATTTCGAGGTTCCCGTGCTTAAATCCATCAAGGAGCATGACTCGTGGAATTCCATTAATGGCAAGGTGGCGATGTCGCGGGTTTCCAAGCATATGGATAGCCTGGAGTGTTACGCCTGTCATGCGGACTGGGCGCCGCAATGCTATGGCTGCCACATCACTGTGGATTATTCCAAGGGGAAAACCGATATAGACTGGATCAGGAATGCCAACTCGCGGCGGCCCAACGGTTTGACCGTGGACAACGATTTGGGCACCAATGGGCTTCCGGGGCCCGGAAAGGTATCCGAGACTCGTTCCTACCTGCGGTGGGAGACTCCTGTGCTGGGAATCAACGGCGAGGGCCGCGTTAGCCCCATGATGCCGGGATGCCAGGTGGTTACCACCGTGATCGATGCGCAAGGGAAGACGGTAGTTTGGAATAAATCCTGGGAAACGCCCAAGGGCAAGGGGATGGATTATGCCGCGGTCCAGCCGCATACGGCGGGGCGCAAGGCCCGCACTTGCGAAAGCTGTCACAATAATCCGAAAACCCTGGGCTACGGGATCGAGGATGGCCGCTTCCTGAAGGGGTACGACAAAGGCTTTGTCGTAGATCTGGTGACGGCGGACGGGAAAGTGATCCCGCGGCAGTACCAGCAGCAGTCGTCTCCCGTGCCCGGCCTGGATCATGATGTTTCCCAAATTGTTACCCGGGATGGGAAGCAGTTGGTCAGCGTCGGTTCGCACTGGCCTCTGACCGGGCCGTTGCCGGCCAAGATGCGGGAAAAGATAGAGCGCACCGGTCTTTGCATGGGCTGTCACCAGGAGATGACCAACGAAGAAATCTGGCCCAAGGTTAACTCCGAAGGTTGGGTGGATAACGAGGAGCACCGGCAGGTGATGAACCGCGCATTGCACGAGTACGCAAAGTCCGCTCCTCTGGAGCGCGCGGATGAAGACAAGGGCGAAGACAAGGACAATGAATAGAAATCGCGGAGCGAAGGCCGTTTTCGGTTTCGCGGGTCTGTTGTTATGCCTGCTCGGGAGTTCTGCCCGGATATGGGCGCAGGAGGACACGGGAGAGGTTTCCGATTACACCGTGAGGCAGCTCCTTGCGCCGTGCACTGAGGGCGATAACGATTCCCGGTGGGGGGCCGTGGCCGAATCCGAGTGCGAACAATACATCAAGGGCTTTACCGATGCCCTGCTCATTTTCTCTGCCGACAGCGACGGTATTTGTTTGCCCGAGGCGGGGAACCGGCCGGATGAAATTCGCTGGGCCTTCATGAAGTGGGCCCACCGCCATTTTTCGGAGATCGACGAGTTATCCGCTGCCGAGGGCGTGCAAGCTACGTTGCAGGCATCTTTCGCCTGCGATAAGTAAGTAAATTTCGTTTTGCGGCCTTTGTTGAGGTTCTTCACGCCTTATGCGATTCATGACTGCCCCGATGCTCGCTGTTGCGACATTAACCGCAACCTTTTCTCCGGCGCAGCATACGTGGGCGGAAGAACCGGACCCCCAACTCCGGGTATCCGGAGATTTGCGGTTCCGCGCGGAATGGGATTGGGATTCGCGGCGCGCGAACGGCGCCAAGCGGGATGACCGGGGGCGCGCCAGAATTCGTGCCCGGATCGCTGTTCGGATCGACCCCAACGATCAGTTCGAATTTTTGACGCGATTTCGCACGGGTTCTCGCGCCAGCCAGCAATCGCCTCATGTCACGGTGGCCGATTTCAGCGGCAACCCTACCGGCACGCAGGAAGTCGTAATTGACAAGTGGTATGTGAAGGCAAAAGGCAAGGTGGCGGAGGCCAGGGCCTGGCTTTGGGGGGGGCGCAACAGCCTGCCATTTTGGAAGCAAAACGAACTGTTGTGGGACGATGACGTTACCCCGGCCGGCGTGGCAGGGGGCGCCGAGTTCGATTTGAGAGCGGGAAAGTTGGCGGTTGCGGCGGGTTACCTGTTGTTGCCGGACGGCATAGATCATTTTCACGGCAACGGGGTGCCGGTCCAGTTCGCCTATTCCGGGGGCCTCGAGGAGCTGCAATGGCATATGGCCGCTGGCGTTTTGCTTATAGACGGCGAGCCCGGCGCGCGTAATCTTCGCATGGGGAACGGCGCGCGAGACTACACGATCTGGAATGGTTCCCTGCAGGTCGTACGGAAGTTTCTAGGCGTTCCGGCTATTTTTGGCGCGGACGTATATAGCAACAGCGAAGGTTATTCCGCCGGGGAAATCGCGCGGGATTTTTCCGCGGCATCCGGAGTGGGCAAGGACGACACCGATGGCTTTGTGCTTTCGCTGCGGGTGAAGAACCTGGGCAACGAGGGGCAATGGCAGTTGGGATACTATTATGCGGATATCGAAGCCCTTGCGGTTCACGCATCCTACGCGCAGGACGATTGGATGCGCTGGGGTTCGAGTTCGCAAACGGATGCCAGCGATTTCAAGGGGCATGAATTCCGGGTCGGCTGGTCGCCGATGAAAAATTGGCAATTGCTGGCCCGGTTATACACCGTCGAGGCGCAAAACAGCCCGCAGGACGGAAACCGCTTCCGCTTCGATATCAACTGGAAATTTTGACCCGCGGCGTTCCCTCTGGCCGGCGTTTCCCCATGCCCGGGGGTCCGCCGTTGCCCTGCGCCTTCCCATTCCGATGAACCGGCCGGTGGCGGCGTATTCCTGCGCGGGGCGTGTTCCTGCGCGGACTGGGGCGGCCCCCGAACCGCCTGCGTGTAGGCCCGTGTAGGCTAATGAAGGGCTGCGTACAGGTCGTGCGCGGGACCGCGCATATGAGACAAAATCGCCGCCTCTGCCAGGCGGGCGTGAATCGGCCTGCGTTTGGGGCGCATTTCCGAATTCGGCGTTTTTCTTCCTAAATGCTTGTATTGTCAGTGATTTCTCTCTTTTTTCGTCGTCCGCGCGCGATATTCGGGCTGGGCGGGCCTCCGCTTTTGCGGTTGACAATTCCCCCGGAGCCAGGAAAAATGCCATGTTCGCCCTTCTGGAGGGGTACCCAAGCGGCCAACGGGGGCAGACTGTAAATCTGCTGGCTTTGTCCTTCGTAGGTTCGAATCCTACCCCCTCCACCGTCGGAGAGGCGCGTATTTTTTAAGACTCGGACGAGTGTTCTTGCCGAGGCATGCGGGTGTAGTTCAATGGCAGAACCTCAGCCTTCCAAGCTGAAGATGTGGGTTCGATCCCCATCGCCCGCTCGAGGGGCCCGCTTGAGCAGCGGCCGCAACGGTTGGCGGAGCGCTGGAGAGCGGGATGTGGGACGAAGCAGGTATAGCATGCCCATATAGCTCAGTCGGTAGAGCACTTCCTTGGTAAGGAAGAGGTCACCGGTTCAAGTCCGGTTATGGGCTCCAGAGACTAAGGGACAACGCAAAAGCACGGTTTAGGAGGGAAGGATGTCGAAGGCGAAATTCGATCGCAACAAGGCGCATGTGAACGTGGGC